>DAHZZC010000273.1 GCA_027435495.1 Planctomycetales bacterium | reverse complement strand
TCAGCGCCGCGGCCCTCGGTTTGAGACCGAGATTCATGAGCAGGTGATGCACGTGTCTCCGATCGGCGGCGCTCAGCGGGAGGTTTCGCACCCATCGCCGGAAGATCGCCATCGCGGTGTCGGAGATCGGCAGGCCCATCGCGACGATCGGGAACAGGATCGAGATCGCCGACGGACCTCCCATTGAGCCCTGGACCCCAATCACCCCGATCAAGAGTCCGATCAGCATGCTCCCGCTATCCCCGAGGAAGATGCAGGCGGGATGCCAGTTGTACAGCAGGAAACCCGCGAGGCTCCCCGCCAGCGCGACCGAGAGCACCGCCGCGCCGAAGTTTTCGTTGTGGACCGCGACCACGGTCAGTGTTGCACTGACCAGCAGCCCGACGCCCGACGCCAGCCCGTCCATGCCGTCGATCAGATTCCAGATGTTCATGCATCCGAGGAACCAGATCATCGTGATGATCAGGCTGAGCGCGGAGAGGTCGAACGGCAGGCCCGGCAAGTGGAGGGTCAGGGCGGGATGATCGAGGTCAAAGTGCAGGCTGAGCAGCTCGATCGAGCGGATGCGGACGCCGCCGACGTAGAGCGCCATCACCGAGGCAGCCTGGCCGAGCAGCTTCAACCGGGGGCCAAGCGACCGGGTATCGTCGACGAATCCGACGACGAGAATCCCGAGCGCTGCGATGAGCAGGCAGCCGTACTGGGGAAACGGGGCACCGCCAGAGGCCCGCTGGCCGAGCGAGGTGTCGAAGTAGGTCAGCAGGGTGGCGGTCGCGACACCGATCGCCAGGGCGAGCCCGCCCAGGCGGGGAATGGCGTGCTGGTGGACCCGTCGGAAGTTGTCCGGCCGGTCGATCGCCCCCACGCGGTTCGCCACCCAGGTCACCAGGGGCGTGGAGAGAACGCATCCCAGCATCCCGAAGGCGAAGATCGTCAGGTAGACATTGGAGATCATCATGACCCCGATCATCTCCCGAGGGACCGGTCGAACTCGACACGAGAATGCTCCGCCGCCGGGACGCTCCCGCCGGGACGGACGAATCCGCGACCGGCCGTCGCGGTACCGACGATGTCTTCAAACCGTGCCGGCATCCGAGACAGCGCGGCGACGGGAATGGCTCGATGGGGGCGCCTCGAGGCCATCCGGCCGCAAGGGGCCGGAAGCGACGCGAAGGCGGCGCGTTGACGGGCAAGGTTGGCGCGTGACACGGTTGAGCTCGTCTTCCTTGACTCGTGCGGGGGCTGCCCGATCCGAGAATCCATCCCAGGCGAGGGCTTCTAGCAGGGGGCAGTATCGCCTTCGCCCCCGGATCGGTCAAGCCCATCTCGCCCCGGTCAGCGATCGATCGGACGAAGAAAAACGTTGCGGTACTGGATCAGGCTCGGCGGTCCGACCCACTGTCCGTCCCGCTTTGCCCCGTGATGCTGGAGCCCGATCGGCCCCCGCGCCGGCAGGCCGGGCAGCCGGACACCGGGGATCACGACGCGGTCGTTCAGGATCACCCGGGTCGAGTCGCCCCGCACCGTGATCTCGAACCGGTTCCACTCGCCAACGGGCCGGTCGGCCTGGGTCCGAGGGGTCAAGAGCGTCCGGAGATCGGCGGGAGTTGTCGGGTCGGCGCGAAGCCCATACATCAGCTCGCCCGAGCCGATCGGCCAGCACCAGATGTTGACCTGATGGTCGCTGCTCCCGCGGAGAAAGACGCCCGAGTCGGCATCCGGAATGACGAGCTGCCTCTCGCGGCCGAGGTGGTCGCGGGCGTGCGAGCCATCCGGGAGGATGTACGGGACGTGCCGATTCTGGTAGGGCGCCTCTTTCAACCGCCAGTCGAGCCGCAGGACGAAATCGCCGAACGTTCGCTCGGTCCAGAGGCTTTTGTCCCCATTCGCGGCGCTCTCGGCGTCGTAATCGATCACGCCGTCAACGACCCTCCAGTGGCCACCGTCGCCTTCCGGGACCTTCCAGCCGGTAAAGTCACGCCCGTTGAAAAGGGCGACGAAGCCGGGCGGCGGCTGGTTCTCGACGGCAAGGGCGCAGGCCGATAGGGCCGCGAAGGCCAGGAAGGCCGAGGCGACCGCGAGGCAGGCTTGATGCAAGCGCATGGTGAGTCTCCTTCCTGTCGGGCATGGACGGCCAGGAACGGATTGTAATGGGAAATCAAGCGTCGGAGAAGCGTAAGGGCGAACCCGCCGGAGGCAGCCGGAACAGTACGGCAGGCTGTTCTTGCGGGGCAGGAGCCGAACGACCAGGGCCTCCGGAAGGACGGAGGAGAGCCCGAGTTCGGGCCGTGGAGCGGAGTGGTTCTGGAACCGGGAGACCTGGAAGCGGAGCCGGGGCGTGGTAAACCGGCTCATACGGGACCTCCTTGCGGTGGCTGCGGTCTTGAGTACCCGCGTCATCCC
>DAHZZC010000272.1 GCA_027435495.1 Planctomycetales bacterium | reverse complement strand
CTTGATGGCCGAGGGAAGTGCGATCATCATCGTCGAGAGCATGAAGGTCGCGCCCATCATGGGGTTCATTCCCGACTGGAACATGTGGTGTCCCCAGACGAGAAATCCCAGCCCGGCGATCCCGCCGATGGCGATCACCATCGGTTTGTAGCCGAAGAGCGGCTTGCGCGAAAATGTTGAGAGGATGTCGGAGACCATTCCCATCGCCGGCAGGATCATCACGTAGACGGCCGGGTGCGAGTAGAACCAGAAGAGGTGCTGGTAGAGGATCGGACCACCGCCGCCTGGGATCGCCGGGGCATTGGCGACCGTGGCCCCGGTCGCCTCGAAGAAGTTGGTCCCGGCGACCCGGTCGAGCGTCTGCATCACCAGGGCTGAGGTCAGCACCGGCAGCGCAAACGCCTGCAAAAGCGCCGTGATGAACATCCCCCAGACTGTCATCGGCATCCGGAACAGCTTCATACCGGGGGCGCGGAGCATGAGGACCGTCGTGATGTAGTTGATCGAGCCCGTCAGCGACGAGAGGCCCGAAAACATCACCGCGAGTAGCCAGTATGTCTGGCCGTTGAGCGATCCGGGCGTCGACCACTTCCATTCCGAGAGTGGCGGGTAGCTTGTCCAGCCGGCCTCGGCTGCTCCGCCCTCGACAAAGAACGAGTAGAGGATCAGGATGAAACCCGGCCACATCAGCCAGTAGGAGACCATGTTGAGCCGGGGGAACGCCATGTCGCGTGCCCCGATCATCAGCGGGATGAGGAAGTTCCCGAACGCGCCGGTGAGCACAGGAATGACCACGAAGAAGATCATGATCGAGGCGTGCATCGTGAACAGCTTGTTGTAGAACTCGGGCGGCATCTGATAACCGGCCGAGGGGTCGGCCCAGAGCAGCCGACTCAGGATCGGGATCGGCTTCCAGGGCCAGGCCAGTTGCCAGCGAACGGCCAGTGCCAGCAGACCGCCCAGCAGGGAGAAGATCAGCCCTGAGAACAGAAACTGGATCGCGATCACCTTGTGATCGGTCGAGAAGACGTAGCGGAACAGGAAGAACCGGGGAGCGGGGTGAATATGGTCGCGGTCGTGCGAGGGCCCGTGTCCCGGCCCCTGGGTCGGAGCCTCGCCGGGCGCCCCGCTGGAAGCTAGCTCGGCACTCATCCCGTCACCTCCCGTTCGGAGCGGTCGTCATGGTGAGCCGGCTTCGGTTCTGCTCGGCCAGTTTCTCGTCGATCCATTGGCGGAGCTGCTCCTCGGTCTCATGCACATAGACCTTGCCGCGCATCTTGTAATGTCCCCAGCCGCAGAGCTCGGCGCAGACCAGTTCGTAATCTCCCGCGCGGTCGGCATCGAACCAGACCGGAATTGTGAGACCTGGGACCGCGTCCTGCTTGACCCGCAACTGCGGGAGGAAGAAGGAATGCAGGACGTCTGACGACCGAAGGTAGATCAGCGCCATCCGATCGCGGGTGAAATGCAGGTCGTCAACGACCACCAGGTCATCGACGGTGTTCAGCTTGGCGTCGGGGCCGGGATACCGGATCACCCACTGGAACTGGCGGGCGGTGACCTCCGCCAGCGGCGGGACTTTCGGCGCGGCGCTCCGATACTTGATCTCGGCCCAGGTCCCCATCTGGTAGAGTGCGATGAAGACCAGGATGCCGGCCGGGATGATCGTCCAGATGACCTCCAGCCGCTGGCTCCCGTGGAAGTAGTCGGCCTTGCGAACCGGATTGCCCTGCGAGTCCGTCTCGTCGGCGAACCGGTGCATCGCCCAGACCAGGACGACCTGGGTCCCGACGAAGACGGCCCCGGTAATCGCCAGAATGATGAAGAAGAGCTTGTCGATCTCGCGACCGAACCGGGAGACCGAGTGGTGGAAGTCGCCCGGGGGGTTCGGTAGCCACCAGTCGGGGGAAAAGTACGCGTAGACGAACGCGCCCACAGCCCCGACGGCGGCCATCGCGAAGAGGATGCTCCAGTGTCGCACGGAAACGCTCCGGTTCTGCGGTCGGCCGCGGTCCAGCCTGTCTTCGATCGATCGGATCGTTGTCATCCCACCGGGGTTACCCGGGTCATCGCGGGCGGGCGTCAGCCACGGCGGGCGCCCCCGCGGTCGGCGCCACCGGCGCCTCGGTCAAAAGTTCGGGCTCATAGGGGAGTGCCAGCACAAAGTTCACGATATCCCACATTTTCCGGTCGTCGAACGGCGAGGGATAGTGCCCCGGCATCTGGGCGCCGTTGATTCCCTTGGCGATCCGCCAGTAGATGTCGATCGGACGTCTGCCGCCCTTGTAGGTCGTCTCTTTTCCCCTGTTGAGGTTGGCCGGGCGGAGCGGGTTGCCCCACTCGTCGAGCTTCTGTTTCCAGAGGGCCTGGACCTTCTCGGGGAGCGCCGCGACGCGATCGGCCATCTTGCTCGGGTCGCCGCCGAAGATGATTTCGTCAGAGATTTTCGTCTCGACGAAACTGGCGCCGTCCCCCTTCGCCAGCCGACCGTGACAGTCCTTGCAATCCGAGGCGAGGAAAAGATCCCGGCCGCGGAGAATACTCTCGCGGGTGGGTTCCGTCCGGGCGACTGCCGGGTTGACCACCTGGGCCTGCGCCGATTTCCACCGGGTGAAGACTCCCGAGACGATTTCCTGAACGATGTCCTCGCCGAGAGCGTCGTTGTCTCCTTCCTCGGAAATCGAGGCTTCCTCGATCAAGGCCAGTTCCGTCTCGCCCCGGAGGCTGAGGAAGATGACATAGTCCACCACCTGTTCGATCTCGGATGGACTTAAGATCGGCTCGAAGGCGGGCATCGACGTCCCGTCGAGCCCCTTGACGATGGTCCGGCGGAGGTCGTCGCGGTGGGGCCGGGCGCCCGTGGGGGTCGAGGTGAACTTGAAAATACCACGGCGGAAGTCGCGGGGCCTCGGGAAGAAGAAAGCCGCCGTTGGGCCGTCGCCGGCGCCTGTAACGCCATGACAGTGGAGGCAATTGCGCCGGTAAACGGTGTAACCGCCAGACTGCGGCCGAAGCTTGGGATCCTGGAAGCTATCCCCCTCGTAGATTCGGCGGTCGCGGGCGTTCTGCCCGTCTCCTTCTCGAAGATGGCTGGCGAGGTAGCGTCCGCCGAGCATCAGCGGGGCGCCCTTGGGAACTCGGATGAATTGAGGGTCGGGCCCGTACAGCCTGGCCATCGTCTCGCGGACCTTGGCCTGGAGCTTCGGCTTCCCGTGGAGATTCGGCTTGGGGCCGAGGTCCCGGGTCATGGCCTCAGCCTCGATGTAACGAAGGGATCCCGGGTCGTACGAGAGCCAGTCGGAGCAGCCGGCCGAGGCGAACAAAAGACCGATGAGTCCGAGTCTCCGGGCCGGTCGAAACCGCGAAACCACGCGTCGATCCTCCCACATCCGAAACCAGTCGAGGCGATGCCATCCCGCTCGACGACCGGGGACGGGCTTCCGTCCTGGTCTTCCGGTGATGATCGGGCGGATCTCGACGGTGGGTCGGGCGCTCCGGATCATCGAGCTTGCCGGTCGGGGCGGGGGGCGGTCGACGATGGCACGAGGCACCGCCATTGTGAGGGGGTGCCGCGCGGCCGTCAAGGCGGCGGGACCCTCATCAGAATATGGTAGCCTCGCGGTCCCGGGCCTACAAGGCACCCGCCGATTTCATTCCTTCCGGCATCGGTGAAATCGGTGATCAGCCGCCGCTTGAAATTCCAGCTTGGCCGGTCGCCGCGACGAGACCCGCACGACGGGAGATCCGCGAGCCATCGGGCTCACCTGACCCTCAACTTGCGACCGTGTGCCAACCGAATACGATAAGAGAACGATCGACAATCAGGCCGATCCTGTCGCGACGGTCGGGTGGCCGATCGGGAGCGGAACAGGGTCGGAGGCAAGGTCCCCGAATGAAGACGCCCGTCACGAAGCTGCGGAAGGGTCGGTTGCGTCGGGGACGGCCCGCAATCCCGGAGCCAACCCCGGAGACGGAAGCCTGGATTCGTGAGCATCAACCCTGCTCGTACTGGGAGGCAACTCGTCGACCGTTCCCCTCGCTGCTCTTCGTCGCCCCGATGGCGATCGGCTACGAGGTCGCCATACTCGTGCTGGAAGGCGAGGGGCGGGTTGGGCTCCGATCGGGAGCCGACGCCTGGATGCGAAACGGCCTCGCAACGGCGGGACTGTCCGACCCCTGGTTCCTCCCGCTGATCCTGGGCCTGATCCTGATGGGATGGCAGCTTGCCCGGTCGCACGACTGGCGGTTCTCACCGGCAATCCTCGGTGGGATGATCGCCGAGAGCCTCGTCTGGGCGATCGCGCTGCTCGGGATCGGTCGGCTGATCGACCTGGGTTTCTCGTTTCTCGACCATGCTCAGATCCCGATTCTCGCCGCCAGCGCGGCGGGGACGGAGAAGACCGCAACCGGACATCCTTACCTGATCGCGATGATCGGTTACATCGGCGCAGGGCTCTATGAGGAAACGCTCTTCCGGCTGATGATGGTCCCGGTGTTCTACCAAATCCTCCGAGTTCTCCAGTCGCCCCAGGTGCTGGCGAGTAGCTGGGCTGTGGTCGTCTCGGCTCTCCTTTTCGCGATCGCGCACCACACCGGAACGCCCGGCGAGCCGTTCACCTGGTATGTCTTTGTCTTTCGGTGGATGGCCGGCGTGTTCTTCGCCTGGGTCTTCGTTCTCAGGGGTTTCGGGATCGCGGTCGGTACCCATACTGCTTATGATATCCTGGTCGCCTGGATTGGCTGAAACCTGGACCGCGCGCGAGGATCGCTGACCGTTGCGGATCGTCCACCTTTCCGACATTCATTTCTGGCAGTATGTTTTCAACCCGCTCCGGTTAATGAGCAAGCGGTTGCACGGGATGGTCGCTCTGGCGGCCGGGCGGGCACGTCGATTTGAGCTGGCGGGCGTCCCAAGGCTGGTCGACCGCATCCGATCGCTCGATCCCGACCACATTCTGATCACTGGCGACCTCACCACCACGGCCTTGCCCGATGAGTTTCGAGCGGCGCTTCGGAGTCTGATTGAGCCGCTGGGCGATCCGGGCCGGATCACGATCGTGCCGGGAAACCACGACCGATACACGTGGTGGTCCCATCGAAGCCGGCGATTCGAGCGGTTCCTCGGCGACTTCGCCCCGGCCGATCGATACCCGTGGCTTCGCCCGATCGGGGACCGGACCGCGATCCTGGGTCTCGACCCGACCCGGGCCGCCGTCACGGCGCGGGGCCGACTCCCGTCGGCTCAGCTTGACGCAGCGCGTGTTTTAGCCGAGTCAGCGCGGGCCCGATTCGACCGCCTGATTGTGGCGTGCCACTACCCGGTGGCCGTCCCCGACGATCACCGTCGCGAGTTGGCCGGCAAGAGGATGATCAACGCCGAAGAGGTACGGGCCTGGCTCGCCGAGATCGGCCCGCACCTGTATTGCTGCGGTCATGTCCATGCTGCCTGGGCGCATCGGCCTGGTGAGGTGCCGGACCAGCTCTGCCTGAACGGCGGGGCTCCTCTCCTGACGCACCGGACGGGACGGACACTCCCCGGTTTCCTGGAGATCCTCCTCGACGGCACCGAGGTGACGGTGCATCACCACGCCTGGAACGGTGAGGAATGGATCATCCGTACGCTTTTTCGCGATCTGGGCTTCTTCAAGGTCCGATGACCGGGCCTCAGCGCTTCGAGCGAGCGACCCGGATCATCCCACGGGCGCGAGCGAAGGCCCGCTCGCGTATCTTGAACTCGTGCTCGGATGTTGACGGCAAATCCTCGGCCCGCTCAAGATCCTTGTTCGCTGTGGCGGTGTCGACCTGATCGGCCGGAATAGCGCGGTGGGTCAGGATCGTGACCACATCGTCGCGGACCTGCGCGAAGCCGCCGTCGACAAAGTAGCGATGGACCGTCCCACCCAACTTCGTCCGGAGCTCGCCGTGGCCGAGCCGGGCGAGCATCGGCGAGTGGCCCCGAAGGACCCCAACCTCGCCATCAAACGCCGGTAGCACGACCGAATCCACCACCTCGTCGAGACAGGTCCGCTCAGGCGTCACGACGATGCAATGGAGGGCGCTGTCGCCCGCCTTGGCCTTGCCGACCTTCTCCTCGCCAATTGTCTCGCTGTGAGTCGCCATCGTAATCTACCTGGGAAATCGAAGGGGACCACGGAGACGCAGAGTCCCTGATAGGGGCCCGGTGTCTCCGCGGTGGAGGGGAATCCGGGATCAGGCGCTCATCTTCCTGGCCTGCTCCTCGGCCTGCTCGATGGCACCCACGTACATGAACGCGCCCTCGGGGAGGTGGTCCCACTTCCCTTCGCAGATTTCCTTGAAGCTGCGGATCGTGTCAGGGAGCTTGGTGTACTGCCCGGGCTTGTTGGTGAACGGCTCGGCGACGAAGAACGGCTGCGAGAGAAACCGCTCAATCCGGCGGGCGCGGTGGACGATCATCTTGTCGTCCTCGGAGAGTTCATCCACACCGAGGATCGCGATGATGTCGCGAAGCTCCTTGTACCGCTGGAGAATGGTCTGAACGCGACGGGCGACGTCGTAATGCTCCTGGCCGACGTACTGTGGATCGAGGATTCGTGAGTTGGAGCCAAGCGGGTCGATGGCCGGGTAGATCCCCTTCTCGGAGATCGACCGCGAGAGGACGATGAAGGCGTCCAGGAACCCGAAGGTCGTCGCCGGCGCCGGGTCCGTCATGTCGTCGGCCGGGACGTAGACCGCCTGCACGGAGGTGATGGCCCCTTTCTTGGTGGAGGTAATCCGTTCCTGGAGCGCCCCCATCTCAGTGGCGAGGGTCGGCTGGTAGCCGACGTTCGACGGCATCCGGCCCAGCAGCGCCGAGACCTCCGAGCCGGCCTGGCTGAACCGGAAAATGTTGTCGATGAAGAGGAGCGTGTCGGCGCCGGTGGCGTCGCGGAACCACTCCGCGGTGGTCAGGGCCGAGAGAGCGACGCGAAGCCGGGCGCCGGGGGGCTCGTTCATCTGGCCGAAGTACATCACCGTACTGTCGATGACCGACTTGCCGGTGCTACCGACCTTGGCCTCCTGCATTTCGAGCCAGAGGTCATTCCCCTCTCGGGTACGCTCGCCGACGCCAGCAAAAACCGAGAAACCGCTGTGGACCGATGCGATTCGGGCGATCAACTCCGTGAGGATAACCGTCTTGCCCAGCCCGGCGCCACCGAAGAGGCCGATCTTGCCGCCGCGGACAAACGGGGTCAGAAGGTCGACAACCTTGATACCGGTCTCGAACTGCTCGGTCTTGGGTGAGAGGTCGTCGAAGGCGGGGGGCTCGCGGTGGATCGGCCAACGCTCGGAAGCCTGGACCGGCCCTCGCCCGTCGACCGGGTTGCCAAGGAGGTTGAAGACGCGGCCCAGTGATTCGCGGCCAACCGGAACGCTGACTGGAGCGCCAGTGTCCGCAACTGACATCCCTCGGACAAGTCCGTCGGTCGAGCCGAGGGCGACACAACGGACGCGGTTGCCGCCCAGGTGCTGCTGAACCTCGCCGGTCAGGTCGATCTTGACTCCCTTGACGTTGCCTTCGACCTTCAACGCATTGTAGATGTTCGGCAGGTGACCTTCATCGAATTCGGCGTCGAACGTCGAGCCGATCACCTGGGAGATTCGTCCGTTCGTCGTCGCGGTAGCCATCGATCGTGATCCTCATCAGAGCGCCCGTGAGGGTCGTGGGCACGGCGGCCGGGGCGCGGGCCGGCCGGGGACGGTCGCGGGGGCGGCCCGATCGCTGAGCCGGCCGCCGTCGCGGCCCCCCATCCCTCGTCGCGAGCCGCCCCCTTCATTGGACCGGACGACACCGGTCCGGGCCGGTCGCGCAGGACGACCATGGCCCTCTTCGGGTAACAGCTCACCCCCATCATAACGACAGAGAGTCCACCTGTCATCAGGCCGGTTGCCTGGTCGGCAGAAAGTTCAGACAGCGAGATGGCCGGTCCGGGGCAATAGGGATTTGGGGAGGATTCTGGACGTGGCGAGCCAGTCCTCGCCGAGGAGGGGGGGCGCCCTGTTCATCGGAGGCGGGCGCCCTGTTCATCGATGGAGCCAGGGCCAACCTGGGCCGCAGTTCGTTAAGCGTAAGAAAGGAACCGGGCGGCCCTGCCCGACTCGACCATCGGGCCGATCCTGAGATCAGCGCCGATCGTTCGAGGGAAAGCCGCCCGGCCTCCGGGTCGATCGATTCATCTATCGGGAATCGTGGGGATGGCGTGAGGATATCGGCCGCGTCAAGAAAATCGGGCGGCCTGCCGTTCGATGCCGGCCGCCCTGCGGGCGACCAGGCGGACTGCTGGACGGGTTCCCCTCGCCCGCCCACGAGGCCGGCCCGCAACTCGATCGAGCGCCGGCCGGACCGGTCGTTTTGAGATTGAGGAAATGCTCCTCGATCATTCCGGCCGCAAGTTGGGCGGCAGGGACCGCGATTATTGGACCTCGTGGGACTCCACGGGACTAAACGACCGGTGTCCGCGTCCGTCCGAAGATCAGGGAGACCACGAACAGCACAAGGAACAGGAAGAACAGAATCTGAGCGATGGAAGACGCCGTTCCGGCAATTCCACCGAAGCCCAGCACGCCAGCGATCAGGGCGATCACCAGGAACGTAACGGCCCAGCTCAGCATCGGAATGCTCCTTTATCAGCATGCGTTGTTTCGGACATCGGCGAGGCCGCCTCGCCGGTATTTTCCAGACACCCGTTTGATAAACGCAAACCTGGTGCCAAAGTGTGGTCCGAACAAAGTGGATTCCGCCGGATCCTCATGCACGATCTCGGGCTCTCGTCCAGGGCCCCGGCCGCTCGGGACGGTGGCCGCCCCATCCCACAAATGAACCCGACTATTGTCTTATTCCGAAATATTACTCTTAAATCATTGTGAGAGTGTGATCGTGCGGACGGCGGTTCTCGGCCGCCCTGGCCTTCCGCGAATGGGGCGTATCGGCGAGCCCGCGCGGAGGGCGCATGTCGCCGGGTGGGCTCGGCTTCGATCGAACCGCGCACTGGACCCGCCGAGGAGCGACCCGGCCGGGGTGGCTCACGACAGGGGCCACGAGCAGGCCCCGGGAACTCGACGCGACGACCGCGCTGTGGACGCGGACGCAAGGCAAGGGACGGTGAGCGATCTCGATGGTCGGGTACGACCCGAGCCGGACCATCGGTGTCCTTTCGGTAAGCCTGCTTGAATCTGCGTGGCGAATTTGCTACGGTGGTGGTCCTCATCCTGGAGGATCGCCATGGGCACGCGTCCGCACGGCCAACTGCCGCCCGATCTGCTCCGAGCGCAGCAGCCTGTTGCTCATTGGAGTTTCCCCGTCTTGGGGTCGATGAGAAAATAAGACAAATATAATTATCAGAATAAATTATCTCCGTCCCCTTTTCTCGTCCCCGCCGCCATCCGCCGGACCCATGATCGTGCCGTGGCCGAGCGGGCAGCACAGCGGACGTATTCTTGCATGCATGCACCAGTGCAAAGCGACTGTATAAGAACATATTTCCACCCTAATACTCGCAAACTCCTGTCCTGTAATATCTTACGATCCGCAAGTTGCGATTGAGCCAATTTCAACTGAACGGCCAGCGGGGGGTGCAATCGGCCGACTTCCCTTGTATGATGCATCTCCTTGACTTCCTTGCACTTAGTCCATGAAAGGGCTACTGGTAGGGGACGAAACCGGCGTACATCGATGCTGCCATGATCACGGACTATCAGGCTAAATACTTTGCGCACGAGCTGACCAAGCGGTGCCCATCCGACAGCATCGAGAAACTGGCGGCCGCTGTAGCAGGTGCTCAGGTCGATCTGAACCCCCACCAGGTCGACGCTGCGCTTTTTGCGTTCCGATCGCCGCTCTCCAAGGGTGCCCTTCTCGCCGATGAGGTCGGGCTCGGAAAGACGATCGAAGCCGGCCTAGTGCTTTCCCAGATCTGGGCCGAACGCAAGAGACGAGTCCTCGTGATCACGCCGGCCAACCTGCGTAAGCAGTGGCATCAGGAACTAACAGAGAAGTTCTTCCTGCCTTGCGTAATTCTTGAGGCGCGATCCTACAACGAGGCAATTAAGAAAGGCGACTTCCGCCCATTCGAGCCAAAAGACGCCGTCGTAATCTGCTCTTACCAGTTTGCC
>DAHZZC010000271.1 GCA_027435495.1 Planctomycetales bacterium | reverse complement strand
AGAGCAGGAGCAGTTCCTTGAGGGACCGGAGGGTCGACTCATGGGCATTGGCCCGGATCGCCGCCTCGCTCGCCCGGATCTCGTTGTCGCCGATTCCCTCGGCCCGGAGCTCGGCGACCAGCCGGCGGATGGTGCCCTGCTCCTCACGACGGACGAGGTCGGCGGGAAGGTCGAACGGCGTCTTCTCCAGCAGATGATCGACGATCTGGCGTCGGAGGGCCTGGCGCTGAAGCGTCTCGGCCCGGCGCTTCAGGGCCTCCTGCACGGCCTCGCGCAGGTCTTCCATGCTGTCGAAACCGATCGAGTTCAGGAACGCCGTGTTGATCTCGGGGAGCCGAATTTGCTTGAGGTCGTGGAGCCGGATCTCGACCGGAACGGTGGCGCCTCGCAGAGAGGCCTCGCCGGTGGAGGTTCCGAGGTTGGCCTCGCCCTTTCGCGTCTCGCCTGGCGTGGCCCCGACGAGCGTCTCTCCCAGTTCAGGGATGGCGCCGTCGCGGAACCGGAGCTCGGGCTGGAGCCGGAACTGAATTTCCTTGACCTCGCTGAGGGTGCTACCATCGGGGCGGTAGAAGACGAGGTCCGCGGTGACGAAGTCGCCGAGTTCGGCGCTTCCCTGGAGTTTCGGCACCATCTGGCCGTGGCGCTCGAGGTACGACTTTGTCTGGGCCTCGATCTCGCTCTCGCCAATCGGACGGACCGGACGCTTCAGGTTCATCCCCTTGTAATCGGGGAGATCGAACTGAGGCCGGACCTCGACATCGATCTCGAAATTCATCGGCCCTTCCTCGGGCAGCTCGATGGCCGCTGGGTCGAGTTGGGGCTGAGTGATCGGGTCGAGCTTGTAATCGGTGTCGAGCTGTTCGAGCGAGGCCATCAGCAATGAGGACTTGACCTGATCGCCGACCTGCTTCTTGAACCGCTTGATCACAAGTTGCCGCGGAGCACGGCCAGGCCGGAAGCCTGGGACCGCCACGTCCTTGCCGAAGTCCTGAAGCGACTCGTCGAATTGACGGTCGATTTCGGATCGGGGGATGGAGACCTTGACGTGCTTCTTGCACGGGCCGACATCGCGGATGTCGACCTGCATCTCCAGCTTGCGCTTGGCGCTCTCGGTCGAATCGTCGCCAACCGTGACGGCGGTCCCACCGTCGCGATCCTCTTCCAGGCTGCTCATCAAAGGCTTCCTCTCGCCGTGACACCAGGTTGGGATGGCTTCGGGTCCGCCACACGCAACCTACGCGCTCGAGCGAAAGCCGCCAACCCGAGATGGCATCGATCCAGAGCGGGAGAAGGGATTTGAACCCTCGACACCCACGTTGGCAACGTGGTGCTCTACCCCTGAGCTACTCCCGCGGATTCCCGGCACGAGAGAATGCGGCGTGGTGTCGGGATGAAGCCCCCGACGGCCTTGATCGCCCGGCCGACTTCCCAGTATAGCGCCCCGACCCTGGATTTCAAGCCGTCTTCGCAGAATCCTCCGAGAGGCGCTCTGGCGGGTGTTCTCGGGCGGTTCGATCGAACCATTGGGGGCGGTTTTCGTCTCCACTATTTGCGTCGGTGGCGTCGGCAGGATAATCTGGACTTCGAAAGCACATCGTCGAGGAGAGCCGACGAGTCGGGCGTCTTCATTTGGGAATGAGCCACAATGAATTACGTACTTCAAGTCGTTCGAGGCCGGAGTGCGACGACGACTCTTCGCCTGGGCGACGGTGTGACGAGCGTGGGGCGTCATGATGATTGCCTGATTCGAATCAAGTCGTCGCAGGTGAGCCGACGGCACTGCGAGTTCCACGAGGCCGACGGCGTTCTGACGGTGCGTGACCTCGGCAGCGCCAACGGCACCTTTGTCAACGGCAAGCGGGTGCTTGGCCAGCAAGCGTTGAAGGTGGGTGACGAGCTGACCGTCGGTTCGGTCACGCTCCGGGTGGCGACTCTCGGCCAGCCGGTCTCCGCCTCGCATCCCCAGAGTGGCAGCCCGAAGGCCGGAGATACGGCCGTGGTCGAGGCGGTCGCCGTGGGGGACGACGAGGAATTCGAGATTGAGTTCGACGAGGGAACGCCCGGCGAGGAGGTCGAGTCGATCCCGCTGGAGGAAGAACCCAAGGCCTCCGCCGCCTTGCATCCTTCGGTCGAGGAGTCGGCTCCCGCCAAACCCGCCGCCGCCAAACCCGCCGCCGCCAAGCCGGCCGCCGCCAAGCCCGCTCCAAAAAAAGAAGAGGACGACGCCGTCGCCGCGTTTCTGATGGACCTCGATCTCGACGAGGAGTGAGCCTTTCCGCTGTCATCGCCGCGGTGGCGATCCTTCCTGACAACCATCGATTGCCGGACGCATCGTGGCACGCTCCTCTGTTGTTTTTGGGAAACGTATTGGGCCGGCGCGAGGGAAAAATCGCCATCGCCGTGCCAAGTCCGTTGATTTTTCCGGAAAAACGCTTTAAATAGCTGTAAGAATGATAAGGTGACGTGCGAGTAGCGAGAGCGGGAAAAACCTTCTCTCTATCTTTCTGGGATTCCCTTCATGGCTCGTCGAAAAACTTTACCGGAGTCGGTGCGTGCAAAGCTGGCCCTGGCCGAGCGGCTCGCGGGTTTGCGCTCGGAGCTCTACGGCGAGCGGGGTGGACCGGAGATGGCCCGCAGGTTGGGGATCCCCGTCCGGACATGGTACAACTACGAGGCTGGTGTGACGGTGCCGGCCGAGGTGATTCTCAAGATCATCGAGCTGACGTCGATTGAGCCGGGCTGGCTGCTTCACGGCAAGGGTTCGAAGTACCGGCAGAGCCAGGGGATGGGGGACCGGCAGGAGTCGGCTTCCAGCCCGGCGATGACGGTGCATGCCCTGCTCCGGACGGCCCTTCAGCTCCTGGAGGGGCAGACGGGCTCGGAGCCGAAGGAGGCGGGGGCGGAGGAATCGGCTTCGGCTGGCGAGGCTTCGTTCTCGGCCCTCGGACGATCCCTCGATCGTGGGTATGGGCATGAGAATGGCGCGGTGCCGCTGAGCGAGGCGAACCAGGCCGCTCGATCGGAGTGGTTGGCGGCTCGTCGCGACGGGCGTTGTATCGATGTTGTGGGCGATGCGATGGTTCCCGTCGTGGCCGATGGGGCCTCGGTTGCCTACTCGGCCGTCGACGAGGCTCCCGAGCATCTCCACGAAAAGCTGGTCATCGCCTGGATTGAGGGCCAGCCGGTGGTCCGATGGTTCCAGCACTGCGGGCGGTATGCCTTGCTCCGCGCCGAGAATCCTGGGAGCGTGCCGCAGCAGCGGCTTGTCGACCTGGAGTCTGCTGAGAATCCTCCGCGATTCCGCCGGGTTCTCTGGATCAACACGCCTCATTGAGGGATGGCGAGGCGCGGTTGGCGTTCTTACCAGCTCAGGAAGTCGCCGGCGCAGGGGAGAACGAGGATCTTGCCGTCGCCGATCCGGCCGGTCCGTGCCTGTCCGACGATCGCCCGGATCGCCGCTGGCACGGCCGACTCGACGACGAAGACGGAGAGTTCGACCTTCGGAACGAACGAGGTGTTGTACTCGCTGCCGAGGTATTGATGGAGCCGGTTCTTCTGTCGGCCGTAACCCATGGCCTCGCGGACGGAGCCACCCAGCACCCCGACGTTTGCCAGGGCATCGAGCACGGCCTGGGCGCGGAACGGCTTGACCAGGGCGATGATCTGGACCACTCCAGCAGTTCGCTGGATTGGAGACGACTCGTCTGAGCCGGCCGATCTATTGCCGTACGGATCATCCTCTGACATCTCGGCCTCGATTCGATCCGGAGCGGGGCGTATGCCTTGACTTCCGGCCCGCCCGTGTCGACCATGGGACGCGATACCGATCACCGCCATCCGAAAGCCGTTGCATCGGGCCGCCGGCCCGGCCCCAGCCACGAAGAGGTAAACGATGAAGAGGGTTCTCGGGCTCCTGGCGGGCGCCTCCCTGTCGCTGGCGATGGGATGCGCCCAGTCCTACGACATTCGCGTCGAGAGGACCATCCAGAATATGCTCTATCGGCGGGACCTCGACAATAACACCGAGGCGCCTCCGGCCAAGTCCAACCTGGAGACCCTGAAGATTTACCTCCGGGCCCCCAAGGGTCTGAAGGGTCCGGCTACCCAGTTTGCCTACGCGGTCGAGCCCGGCAAGTTCGACGCGACGGACACCTTCATCGCGACGGGCGAGAAGCCGGCCAGTCTGCACATCCTCGCGCGGAGCAATGCGGCGAAGGCTCCGGCAAAGAAGGCGCCCGGTCCGCAGGGCCCGGAGCAGCCCGCGCCCACCCCGCGGGGCTATTTCGTTGCCGATGTCCTCGATTTTCTCAAAATGACCTACAGCACCGAGGAATTCACCGCCGCGAAGCTCAAGCCGGTCGATCCGAACGCCCACGGCCGCAAGGGCGTCTCGTACAAGGGGGCGACCGTCGACCTCGGCGACCGACAGGTGATGGTCCGGTTCCACGGCGACAAGAACAGTCCGACCCAGGTGGCCCTGATCTTCGAGGGGTCGAAGGAGGCGCTCCGCGCTCTCAGTTCGCAGATCGATTACAGCCTGAATTCGCTGGTGCTCGGACCGAGGGCCGCGGCGCTTTACAGCGGCCAGGACGAGGTGACCGACGAGGATACGGATACCGCGGCACCCGCCGCGTTCTGACGGCGATCCGATCCAGGACCCGCGACGTCTCCGGCCCCTTTGCGTGGCCGGGGACGTTTTTTTTTGAGGTTGCTCGCGAACGGGGAGGTCAAGGACCAACAAAAAGACCGAACCTCTCCCCCCGCGATGGCGTCAGGGGAGAGGTTCGGTCGTTGTTTTGGTCGATCGCGGCTCTCACGAGCCGGCGATCTATGGCTCTCGGTCGGGAACGCCTCACGGCGTACCGCTTTGGAGACTCATGAAGAGTCGGCAGAGACTTACCGGCTTCAGCGGTCGAGGAATCTCGAGGCCGGAAGCTCAGCGCTCGCTGGTGGTCCGATCGGTTGTCCGTCCGCCCCGGCTGGAGTTGACGTAGGCGGCGGTGAGCATGCTCAGCAGCGCGGTCCGGCGACCTGCGCGACTGGAGCGAACTCCCCGTCGCACCCGGGCGACGGCGCCGGCCCA
>DAHZZC010000270.1 GCA_027435495.1 Planctomycetales bacterium | reverse complement strand
TCGACGTCGTCTCGGATCGCGAAGAAGCCGGTCACCTTCCGGCCCTTCATGCACTTCGCCGAGCAGAGCATCCAGGGACCGTGGCAGATCGCCGCGACCACCTTCCCCATCCGGGCCGCCTGGGTGACCAGGTCGACCATCGCCGGATGCCGGCGCATGTGGTCGGGCGAGTAGCCGCCCGGGACAATCACCGCGTCGAAGTCGCCCGCCTTCACCTCGGTCGCGGCGACGTCCGCCTTCGCCGGGTATCCGTGCTTCGACGGATACGTCTCGCCGGCCTTCGGACCGACGATCTTCACGTCGCATCCGGCCTCGCGAAGCCGGAGGACGGGATACCACAATTCAAGGTCCTCGTACATCTTCTCGACAAGGACGGCGACACGCTTGCCCTGGGCCTGGGACATTATGACTGGCTCCTGGTGGACTTCGGGGTTTTGGCTCGTTCCTGCATTTTACGGCGAGGTCGACGCTGGCTGCGGAGATCCGGCGGGACGGTGCTCGGCCATCGCCCGCTCCATCCCCTCGGCGAACGAGTACGGCGGTCGATATCCCAGCACGCGGCGGGCCTTCTCAATCGAGTAATCCAGGTTCAGGCCAAGAAACTTGAATCGGGCCTTGTTGATGATCGGCGGCTTCTTCGAGCCGAGGAGCTTCGCCGTCCCCTCCACGACCGTCGCGAGCGTCCGGGCGACCGGGAGCGGGATCGATCGGGTCGGGACCGGGAGCCCGGCCAGCTCGGCGACCCGGCCGACAAACATTCGCTTCGTCACCGGCTCGCCGTCCGTCACGTTGAAGACCTCGCCGACCGCCCCGGACGCCTCGGCCGCGAGGAAGATGGCATGGACCAGGTTCTTCACGTAGATGCAATTCAACCGCTGTTCGCCCGAGCCAAAGAAGGCGAACGTTCCACGTCTCAGGTTCATCAGCAGCTTGGGCAGGACGGTTCGATCGCGCTCGCCGTAGATGAAACCCGGCCGGACGACCGCCGCCGGAAGACCTCGCGTTCGGTGGTATTCCAGCACGAGCGCCTCGGCCTCGGTCTTCGACCGGGTGTAGGCGTCGAGCGAGTTGGCCGCCGGCGGGGTCGTTTCGTCGGTCCCGAAGTGGTCGCGACCCTCGTAGACCCCCAGCGAACTCACGTGGACGAATCGGCCGACCCTCGCGTTTGAGGCGGCGTCGAGCAGGAGCCGAAGCGCGTCGACGTTCAGCCGGCGAAACTCGGCGAGCGTTCCCCAGTCGCCGACCTTGGCGGCACAGTTGAAGATCCAGTCGGCGCCCTCAGCGCCCCGGCGGAGGGCCTCGACATCTTCCAGGTCGCCGACGATCTTCTCGACGCCCCACTGGTCGAGCCATCGGGTCTCGCTACTCGGGCGGACCAGGGCCCGGACGCGGTGGCCGAGTCGGACGGCCTCCTCGGCGGCATGACCGCCGACGAGCCCCGTCGCTCCGGTGATGAAGATGGTCCTGGCCGTTCCGGTCGTCATGGCGTCCAAAAGTCAAGACCTCGCGCGGGATGGGATCGCGGGTCGACCGCCGACCCAGGACCGCCATGCTAACCCATCCGGGCGGGCGTTGGAATTCCGGTCGCCCGTCGCACATGACGGCATGAGAGCGGGGCCGACCCTCAATCCGGGGCGCAAGTGCGGCCTGGGACTGGCCGAGCGGCCGTCGGTCGTTGTACGCTGGAATCCAGCGATTTCGAGGAGAAGGCCCCAGGACGACGCCGCACCGATCCTGGCTCATCCTGGGAGCGAACGTCTTCGGATTGACCCCGACGGGACGAGGGTCTAGGATTCTCTGGCCCACCGTCCGCGGTTCACCTGGAGCCAGCCGGATCGGAGAGGTTCGGTCAGATGGGAAATGCCCTGAAAACACAGGATCTGGCGAACTATCGCCGGATCCTCATGAGTCTTCGCGCCCGGCTCTGCGGAGACCTCGACCGGATGACCGACGAGGCATTACGCCGAGAGTCGGGAGCCGGCGGGGGCGGTGGCGGTCACTCCACGATGCCACTGCACATGGCCGACCTGGGGACCGAGAATTATGACCAGGAGTTCACGCTCGGCCTGATCGAGAACGAGCAGTTGACCCTGGAACTGATCCACGAGGCGTTGGAGCGGATGGAGCGGGGCAAGTACGGCCAGTGCGCGGAATGCGGCACCTCGATCGCCCGACCGAGGCTCCAGGCGATCCCGTACGCCCGGCATTGCATCCGATGCGCAAGGATGCTGGAGGGGGGCGAATGATTCAACGCGCGGCCTTGGTCCCGGGACGGCTGCTCCTCTTTGCGGCGATCGCTTTCGGCGGACTCTCGTTCGACCTGTCGACGAAGTCGTCGGTCTTCGCGCGAATCGGCCCGCCTGAGGAGGGACGCATTCTCCCGGTGATCCCCAGCGTCCTGGAGATTCAGACAAGCCAGAACACGGGGGCACTCTGGGGCCTCGGGGCTCGGTTGCCCTTCAGTAGCCTGATCTTCGCCGCGCTCTCGGTCGTCGCCGCGCTCATCATCTGCTACTGGCTGTTCTTTCTGGGTGCCGCCGCCAGCCGAACCCTGACCATCGCGCTCGGTCTGATCATGGCGGGAGCCCTGGGAAACTGTTACGATCGCCTGGTAT
>DAHZZC010000269.1 GCA_027435495.1 Planctomycetales bacterium | reverse complement strand
GAATCATCGACTCCGGCCCCATCCCGCGGAGCCGGCCATCCACCGACCCAGCGAGCATCGAATCGCCTGACCCAATCGGGTTGACCGCCTCGACCTCCGGCGGCGTGGCCCGGTACTTCTTTCCGTGGGCGAGGAACATCGCCGGCCGCGGACCGTCCGTGATCACACCCCACTCGACTCCCCGACTCTGCCAGTTCTGGAGCAAGGCGAGCGCGTCGGCGTCTGAAAAAACCGGCCGGCCGGCGAACGCCGCGGCCTCTCGGCGGTTGAGCTGCATCGCCGTCGGCCAGAATCCCCAGATGGCGCTGAGCGCAGGACCGTACGTATCCAGGAACGAAGGGATCCGGTGCGATCGGGCCAACCCGATCATCTCGCTAAAGAGCTCGTGCGTTGCCGGCGAGGGACTCGAGCCGGAAAGCGTGATCGCCTCAACCTCACCACCGCCGAGCGCGGCCTCGACCGCGCGGAGCATCGCCTCAGACTCGGCCGGCGAGATGGCCGGATCGGGATCGAAGAAGGCCGACTGCTCGGATGTGGTCCCGGTCCGGACCGTCAGGATCACACGAGTAGGTGACTCGCTCGGGATCACGATCGGGTCGAGGCCGTCCTCGGTTTTGAGCAGGTCCTCGCAGACCTTCCCAACAGGTCCTCCGAGGAACGTCAACGGACGGGCCGATCGGCCCAGGCGCTTCAGCGCCCGAGCAACGTTGTTCCCCTTGCCGCCGACCACCTCGCGCAGGGCCGTACCGCGCACGAGGTCGCCCGGCTGCCAGCTCGGAACGGTCAGGGTCCTGTCCAGGCACGGATTCAGAGTGACGCAGAGAATCATCAGGTGTCGGGGGCTAAAGGTGAAACCAAATGGTCCGGCTACTCTCCTCGCGTAACGATTCGTAACGTCCTGGCCGCGAGAGAACAAGCCCTCTCACCAGTCCAATCTCATCCTGGGCCACAACTTCCAGGCTCTGCCCGTTCTCGAAACCTCGAACCCCAGGTCTCGAACCACTCCTCTCTCATCGGGAGAGCCCCGTTGTCGGGGCAACTCGACGTCGGATATGGTGGACCCGATTTCGTTTGGGGCGATTCCGGAGGATGCGAGGCATCTCGTGTCCGATCGCGGCCGATGATGTGGAGAGAGAGCCGTTCCATGCCCTTGCTAACCCGACTCCTGCCGTACGCATTGGCCTTCGCCAGCAGCCTCTGCATCATGATCCTGGAGCTGGTTTCGAGCCGGCTGGTGGCGCCCCACGTCGGTTCCTCGCTAACCGTCTGGACCAGCGTCATCGGCATCATCCTCGGCGGCATCTGCCTGGGGAACGTGCTGGGCGGCCGGCTGAGCGACCGCGTCGATCCGAGGGCCGCCGTCGGGCCGCTCTTCGCCCTCGGGGCCTTCCTGACGATCTCCACCCTCTGGATCAATTCCCAGATTCCCCGCCTCCTGCCCGCCCCCGACCAGATGAACTGGGAGCTCCGCACCGTCCTCGTCGTCCTGATCGACTTCCTCATCCCGGCGACCGTGCTTGGCATGGTCGGCCCGGTGGTCGCAAAGATGGCCGTCGAGCAGGCACGTCGGGCAGGAAGCGCCATCGGCGACGTCTACTTCTGGGGCGCCGTCGGCTCGATCTGTGGAACGATGCTCTGCGGCTTCGTTTTGCAGCTTTACTTCGGAACCTCCACCATCACCCTGCTCGTGGCCGCGGGACTCTCGCTTCTGGCCGCCGCCCTGATCGCCTCGACACCCGCCCGCATCACCGCACTGCTCACCGCCCTCTTCCTCGTGGCCGGTTCGATCCGGCCGATGGCCGAGCAACTGGGCGCCGTCGAGCTGGGTGCCTATCGGATCAGCTACATCGCGGTGGTCGGAAACGTTCTCTCGGTGATTCTGGCGATGCTGGGGATCGCGGGCCTGCTCACCTCCCGCCGCCCTCAGGAGATGGCCGAGCCCGACGAGATCCCCCTGGCCGCCGACCCGAAGGGCAAGCCCCAGGAAGCCCGAACCGGCCTGGCCGACCTCGCCATTCTGGCGTTCCTGGCGAGCATGACCTTCATGGCGATGGAGATGGTCGCCGGCCGGCTGGTCACTCGACACCTCGGTTCGAGCATCTACGGGTGGTCGAGCGTGATCGCCGTGCTGCTCGCCGGGCTCAGCCTCGGAAATCTCCTCGGCGGCAAGATCGCCGACTACATCCGGAGCGAAAAGCAGGCAAGCTGGCTCTTCCTGGTCGCCGCGGTGCTAACCCTGCTGATCCTTCCACTGTAGTCGCC
The DNA here is from genome assembly GCA_027435495.1 of Planctomycetales bacterium. GTDB lineage: Bacteria > Planctomycetota > Planctomycetia > Isosphaerales > Isosphaeraceae > JAKAUH01. Next base: position 7,993 of record DAHZZC010000269.1, on the reverse strand, counting down.
GCCCGAAGGCTTCCTTCAAAAGTATTTCGATTACGCCCCGCACCGATCGCTTCTCTCAAAGGCCCAGGGGCTCAAGTCGCTCGCCGAGATCCACGGCCCAGACATCCCACTCTCCTGGCCATTCCGCATCCTCACCGTGACGATCGGCATGTTCTTCCTCCCCTCGCTGGCGATGGGAACGGTCAGCCCGGTCGTCGCCAAGCTGGCCGTCGACAGGCTCCGGCAGGTCCGACGGACCGGCTCGGCCATCGGCCAGGTCTACGCCTGGGGAATGGTCGGAAGCATCCTCGGCACCTTCCTCACCGGCTTCTTCCTGATCGACTACCTTGGAACCAAGGGCGTCATCCTGGTGATCGGGACCATCCTGGCGCTCGGAGCAACCTTCCTCGGCGAACTCTTCGACGCGCTGGTCGCCGGCATCCCGCTGGGCCTCTGCGTGATCGCCTTCACACCGCCAGGATGGGTCGACGTCGTCTCCAAGGTCATCCCGGCAATCAACGGCAAGTCGTTCGCCGAGATGGGCCAGAACTGGGGCGTCCGCGAGCCCATCGGCGATCCAAAAACAACCGACGAGGAAAACGCCTGGATCGACGAGAGCGATTACTACTTCATCAAGGTCGAAAACGAGCCCGAAGAGGGCGGTAAAATCCAGCGCAGGACGCTCGTCCTCGACAACCTCATCCACGGCTACTTCATCCTCGACCACCCCCAGCGACTCGATTACGATTATGAGCATATCTATGCTCTCGTCGCCTACCGTGCGGCGAAGGCCGGCGGCCAGGTGACGTTCAAGCCGGGTGCCGACGGCGAGCCGGCCCAGGAATCGAAGCCGAAGGCCGGCGGCGAGGAGAAGAAAACCACCTCATCGCCGAAGGCGGAGGAGAAGCCAGCCGGCAACGAGAAGAAGCCGGCCGGCGGTTTGCGGAGCGTCTCGCCGGCCGACACGCAAGAGAAGAAGCCGGCCGCCGACCCCCCGAAGCCCACGAAAACCGAGCCGGCCTCGCAGCCTCCAAAAACCGTGAACGCGCCGAACTCCGCCAGGCCCGAGCCGACCCCAAAGCCCGAGTCGAAGCCGACGATCGATCTGGACAAGACGATCAACATCGACTCACTCAAGGATCTCACAAACCTGGATCTCGATCTCGAGACCGCACCCGAGCCCGTGATCCCGCCCGTCGAGTCCTCGAAGTTGAAGACCCTCTTCCTCGGCGGCGGTGCCTACTGCTTCCAGCGGCACATGCAGTTTGCCTATCCCGGGACGAGTGTCGACGTCGCCGAGATCGACCCGGCCGTCACCCGGGCCAACCAGATAGCGACCGGTCTCCCCTCGGGAGAAAAAGCAACGATCCAGACCTACTGGGGCGACGCCCGACAGTTTGTCGAACTGCACCAGGATACGAACAAGTACGACCTCATCTTCGGCGACGCGTTCAACGACTTCTCGGTCCCCTGGCACCTTACCACCCGGGAGTTCAACGATAAGATCAAGAAGATGCTCACGCCGAACGGCGTCTACATGATCAACATCATCGATGCCTATTATTCCGACGAGCAGATCGAGAAGCAGGCCGAGAAGGAGATCCAGAAGCAGAAGGTCACCGACGAGGCCGGCAAGACCGCGATCCGGGAAAAGTTCCGGGCGAGGGCTCTGCGGTTCGGCGGCTTCGTCGGGGCCTGGACCCGGACAGCCCGCCTCACCTTCGGCGAGAACAACGTCTACCTGTTCGGCACCGACGACCCCGGTCGTGGCCGTCGAGAGACGTTCGTCGTGGTGGCCTCGATGAAGCCGCTCGACCTTCAGGAACTGGGCCTTCGCCAGGGCGACCCACGCTATTACACTCCCAAGGGGGATCTGACCACGCCCAAGCCCTACGACAAGAAGGACCTCGACACAATTGTTGACAGACGTTCCCGCCAGATCGTCCTCACCGACGATTTCGCGCCCGTCGAGAACCTGCTGGCACCCGTCGCCGAGACGCGGGCCGAGGATTGATCGCGGTGAATCCTCGACTGGAACCGGCTCCTATAATGGGAGAGGTCCGGTACGCGATCATCCGGACGGTGCCTGGGGTTTCTCGTACCTCCTCGGCAACCCGCCTGGATGATCGTTCGGCAATAAAAACAGGGACGATCGGGGCCATCCGGCCCCGCAGCACCTTCAAATCGAAGGAATTCCATGAGCCAGACATCCGAGCCCACATCGCGTCGATGGCTCCTGATGGCGATCGGCTTCTGCGCCCTCTGGGTACTCCTGCTCTCGGTGTTCGGACCCGGCCCGTCAGCGCCCCGGCTCGACGGCGGGGGAGGCGGCCAGCCTGCCGACTTCGCCTGGGAGATGGTCGACCTCCAGGATCGGCCGGCCTCGCTCGAAGCCTATCGGGGCAAGACTGTCTTCCTGAACATCTGGGCGACCTGGTGCGGCCCCTGCGTCGCCGAGATGCCGTCGATCGCCCGACTCGCCGAGGAGCCGCGGCTCAAGGACAGGGGAATCGCCTTCGTCTGCGTCTCGGTCGACGACACAACCGACCTTGTCCGGAGCTTCCTCAAAGGTCGGTCGTGGAAGATGGACTTCTTCCGCTCGCAGGAGATCCCCCGCGTTTTCCAGACGGCCGGCATCCCGGCCACCTTCATCATCGGACCCGACGGCAGGATCGCGGCCAGCGAGGTCGGGTCCGCCAGTTGGGACAGCCCCGAGACGATCGCGATGCTGGAGAAGCTCTCCACCGAGGGCTCGCCTTCTCCTGACAGGAAGACCGACTGATCGGGCCCCTTCGACCGGTATCATCCGGCCGTCTGAATGCGGAACGCTGTGTGAACATGCGTCCGAATCCGGGCCATGATCGGCGACAGGTCGTCGCGGGCGGTGATGACCTCAATGAGATAGGCACCCTCGGCAGCCTCAGCTCGGGCGAGGGCTGCGGTCAATTCCGCCGACGTCCCGACCCGCTCGGCCCCAGCTCCCAGCGCCCGGGCCATCGCGGGGTAATCCCAGGTTCTGCGCTCGTAGTATGTCCTCGGGTGATCGATGGCTTCGAGCATCCCATAACCGCTATTGTTCAACAGGAGGATGATCGGCCGAAGGCCCTGGTCGACGTGTGTCGCCAGCTCGGTTCCGGTCATCTGAAAGGCACCGTCACCGACGAGGACAAACGGCCGGCGTGACGGTTCCGCCATCCCCGCCCCGAGCGCCGCCGGAACGGCAAATCCCATGGAGGCATAGAATCCGGCCGCGAGGAAGACGTCGGCGCGCAGCTCCAGCCCGATAAACCAGCTATCACCCACGTCGGCCACGAAACTGTACCGTGACTGATCGAGCCCACGAAGGACCTCGATGACCTCGCCCGGACGGAGAGCGCCGGGCCTCGCCGGATCGGCCGAGGCGTCGGACCCGGACGATCGAACCGCGGTGAAGACCTGCGCCGGCCTCTCGGCGGGAACGCGATCCAGCAGCGCCGCGACCACCTCGGCGATCGGCAGGCCGTCATAGCGGTGATAGCGGACCTGCACCGCGTTGGCGTCGATCATCACGCGGGCCGTCGGGTGGATCCGCTGGGTCCAGAAGCCGGTGCCCAGGTCGGTGGCGACCACGCCGATCCCGAGAACGCAGTCCGATTCGTCCAGCAGCGCGCGAACGCCCGGGTCGCCGAGTGCCCCGAGGTAGACTCCGGCGAATTGCGGGTGGCTCTCGGGAAACGCCGCCTTGCCGAGCAGGTCGGTGACGACCGGGACGCCCAGCCGCTCCGCCAGCCGGACAACGGCCCCGGTCAGCCCGTGTCGACGGATGCCGACCCCGACGTAAAGCGCCGGACGGCTCGCCGAGCGGAGCATGCCGACCATCTCACCGACCGCCTCGTCGATCGCCCCGGCGATCGCCTCCGACGAGCCCGGATCGGGCGGGACGATCAGCGGCCCGGCCGGATCGGCGACTTCGACCGCGACCCGGTCACGCGGGATCTCCAGATATCCCGGCCGCTTCGAGCCCACCACATTCCGAAGGACCCGGTCGATCGCCTCGGGCGCTGAGGCCGGGTCGGCGAGAATCGCCGCATCCACCGTCACCTCGCGGAGGATCCGAAGCTGGCTCTCATAATCCTTCACGACGTGGTGAAGGTTCAGATCGGGACGGCGGAGCGCCACCTCGGGCCCTCCACTGACGACCAGCACCGGCGATTGCTCGGCGTACGCACAGGCGATCGGGTTGATCGCGTTGAGGGCACCAGGACCGTAGGTGACGATCGCAACACCGAGGCCCCGGAACCGTGCATAGCCGTCTGCCGCGAAGCCGACGCCCGGCTCGTGGGCGCAGACCACGGTCGGCATCCCGACCGCTTCCTGCACCGCGTAAACCGGCAGGACGAAGTCGCCCGGTATACCAAACGTGCAATCGACGCCCAGCTCACGTATCCGGTGGAACAGGTACTCGGTCAGCTTCATCGGCCGATGCCCTCCCGTCCTCCGACGGCCCATCGGTCCACTGCCCGATCGGCCCGAGCAAGAGCAATGATGATACAGAGGCCATCTCTCCGAAGGAATCGAAAACCTTCAGAGAGCCCCGGACATGTGTTGTCTCGCCCGAGGGGCCTGCTTGAAGTTCCACACGACCACCGACATCATCTGACCGAGCGTTGCATAAAATAGTACACTTCACGGCCCCCATGGCCGACAGACCCGGAGCGTATTGAGCCGACCGCGTTGACTGCTTTAGGCAACGCTCAGTAGAACGAGGATCGATGATCGAGGCGACTCACCGCAACAACCCACCGCTCTCGTCGGCCTCCTGGAGGCGTTGGGCCCAGTTCTGGATTCTGAGGGCCGGCGCGGTGGGACTCGCCGCGATGATCGCGGCCGGGCTGGCTGGTCAGCTCGTCCGCGATCCGGTCCCCGCTTCGGCGCTCCTGATGTACATCCCGTTGCCGATGATCGGCGCGATCGCCCTCGTCGTCGACCTGCCCTGCCGGGGCCGGGCGATTTCGAGCCCGAAGTTCGCGCTCGCGGCGATGGGCGCGGCAGCAATCGCCTGGTCTTCGGCCACGATGATCGGCACCGGCGGCTCCGAGGATTCGCGCCCCGGCGATCGCGAGGTCAGCATCCTGCACGAAAATGTCCTCTGGGGCGGCGGACCGGTTCGGAGCCCGCAAACCTGGTCCGACCAGCGCGCCGACCTGGTCGCGAGGAATCCCGACCTGATCGTCCTGAGCGAGGCCCCACCCGCCGACTGGATGGCCCAGCTCGTTCGCGACCTCGGCCCAGGGGCCTCTTTGGTTGAGGTCCAGAACGAGCCGACAAGCCCGTACTGGTATCACCTGGTGGTCGCCTCACGATGGCCGCTCCGCATGGAAGGGCATTTCCGGTTCTCCGGCGGCGCGGGGATGGCGGTTGCGGCCAGGGTCGACGGCCGCCCGCTTCGCCTCCTCGTCGTCGACGGGATCAGCCGGCCCACTCAATCGCGATTACCCTTCCTTGGCGCCATCGCCGCGGCCTGCCGCGAGGCCAGGCTGGCCGGGCGACCGTTCGACCTGGTCCTCGGCGACTTCAACACCCCCGCGCGGAGCCTCGGCTTCGACGGCCTGGCAGGACTCGGCTATCGCCTGGCCGGGCGGTTCGCTCCCGGATGGCGAGGGACGTTCCCGGCCTGGGTCCCGGTTTATGATATCGATCACATCTGGGTCGGGGATCGTTTGCGGATCCGATCCGAGGCTCTCTTTGACGGCCCGCACTCCGACCATCGCGGCCAGCTTGTCCGCCTGCTCGTTCCCGAGGAGCCTCGTCGATGATCGACCCGTCCGCCTTCATCGCCCCCGGCGCGATCGTACTGGGAGACGTCCACCTCGGCCCCGAGTCAAGCGTCTGGTACAACGCCGTCCTCCGCGGCGACACCGATCGAATCACGATTGGCTCGCAGACCAACATCCAGGACCTGACCATGATCCACGCCGACCCAGGCGTCCCATGCACGGTCGGTGATCGGGTGACGGTCGGCCACCGGGTGATCCTGCACGGCTGCACGATCGAGGACGATTGCCTGATCGGCATGGGCGCGATCGTCTTGAACAGGGCCGTCATCGGCCGGGGCTCGGTGATCGGCGCGGGAGCGGTCGTGCTGGAGGGGATGATCATTCCCCCCGGCTCGCTGGTCGTCGGTCTTCCGGCGAAGGTGTTGCGCCCCGTGGACGAGCCGACCACCGCCCGGCTGGAGCACGGTTGGCGGCATTACGTCGAACGGGCGAGGCAGCACCGCGAAGGAGACTTCCCGATCGTCCCGCCGACGCTCTGACTGGGCCTCAACCCGTCTCGGCCGGATCCTGGCGGTAGAACGCCAGCAAGACCTCGTAGAGCTTGGGATGCCGTCGCTTGAGCACGGTCGCTTTCTCGAAGAACGCCTCCGTGGCGACAGCGAAGAACTCGGCCGGATTCGTGGCGCCATAGGGATCGAGCACGGAGTAGCGGCCGATGTGATCGAGGCGTCGCAGTCGATCGTACTCGTCCTCCATCACGGCCGACCAGACGGCGTACAGTCGGCGGTCGGCGAGAACGGGCGTCCCGTCGGGGGCGCCGTCTTCCATGTCGAGGATGTGGGCGAACTCGTGCAGGATCAGGTTCCGGCCGGGTGTCTCCCCGATCGCCATTGTGCGCACCTCATCCCACGAGACAACCGCGACGCCGTCCTTCCACGCCTCGCCGAGCCGAACCACTTCCCCTTCCAGCACGCCGCCGCCGGCGATCGGCTCGACGTCCCGCGCCACATACGCCGACGGATAGACGAGAACTGTAATCAGCCGGGGAAAGACGTCGACCTGGCGACGGAGCAGGAGCCGACAGGCGTGCGCGGCGATGGTCACCCGAATTTCGTCGGTCAGCTCAAGACCGTTGCAGCCCTCAAAAGTCTTCTCGGCCAGAAAGACCTGAATATGGCCCAGCAACTCGCGGCGGTCGTCCTCGGAGAGCCGCCGGAAGAACGACGCATTCCGATCGACGACCGCGAACCAGTCGGGCGGGAAAGGTCGCGAGCGGATCTCCTGCTCCCGACGCCGACGACCAAAAAATCTCAGCACGCTCGCCCCCTCATGGACAGGCGGAAAAGAGGCCGGGGGACGAAGTTCGACCGACCAGAAATCCGCCGTCGGGAAGTCCATCGATTGCGTCCGACTCCTTGATCCGCCCACGACTCACGACCTGGCGAACCGTCGACAAGATGATCTCAGCATATCCGGCCAGCCGGCCCACCGCCTTAGTCCCCGTTTCGGGCACACGGGCCCCGCCAAATTGCCCAGATCACGTCGAGATTCTAGGGAGGTCCCCGTTTCGGGTTCCCCGTGGCAGGATGGGGTGCAGACGGCCAGTCATGAGGCCATCGGGACGTTCGATACCCTGGGCGCTTACACTGTTGATGAGAGCGGTTCCGAGGGTGGGCTCGCGGTCGCGGATGGGGGCTACGGCCCGACCTTTCCCTTAACCTATAGTTATGACGACAGCGCCGAGTTCTCCTCGACTGTCTCCGGCGGCACCGCGACGTCCTACTCGTCGGAGGATGAGAGCGCCGATGGAAGCGATGGACTCGCCGGCGGCGGTCAGTGGACGAACCTGAGCATCGCGGTGATCGGTCCAATGACGACCGACCCGTCCGGGAGCGTCACGGGGGGAACCTGGACGACCACTTACGAATCGGGGATCGAGGCGGCGGGTCCGCTCCAGAACTTCGTGGGCAGCACGGGCCTCGTGTCGGAGGACGGCACCGACAGCAGCCTGCTCCAGGAGGTCGAGGGAATCCAATCGTTGAGTGGTGGGTTCGATGACCTGTGGACCCTCCTGGGCTACGGCTGGTCGCGGCGGGATGGTATCGAGACCAACCCGATGACCATCGAGGGCCTGCCGAGCCAGATGGCGACCGCGCTGATCGACCGGGGCCAGAGCACGTCCCCCCCCGACGGCGTCTCGCGCGACGCCGCCCCCGCCCCGACGGCCGTCCTGATCGCCCTGGCGGCGGCCGGGCGCG
>DAHZZC010000268.1 GCA_027435495.1 Planctomycetales bacterium | reverse complement strand
GATGGGAATCTGGGAGGCGATGGAGTACCTGAACACCCTCGTCGACGACAGCGATCCTGACACCACGCTCACGCAGATCGAGCACCTCTTGCAGTCGGCCGAGGCGATCCGGGCGGACGGTCATCCCCGGTGGTTCATTCTGGTCGGTCTGATCCACGACCTGGGTAAAATCCTCTGCCTGTTCGGCGAGCCGCAGTGGGCGGTGGTCGGCGATACCTTCCCGGTCGGCTGCCGGTATTCCGACCGCGTCGTCTTCCCCGAGTTCTTCCGCGAGAACCCCGATTACGAGGTTGAGGCGCTCCAGACGGAGACCGGGATCTACGAGCCGAATGGCGGGCTCGACCGGGTCCACATGTCGTGGGGGCACGACGAGTATCTCTATCACGTCGTGAAGGATTACCTGCCGGCCGAGGGGCTGGCGATGATCCGCTATCACTCGTTCTATGCCGCTCATCGCGAGGGCGCCTATACCCACCTCATGAACGACGACGATCATCGACGGATGGAGTGGGTTCGTGCGTTCAACCCGTACGACCTTTACTCGAAGGGGCACGCCGCGCCCGACGTGCAGGCGCTGCGGCCCTATTATGAGGAACTGATCGCCGAGTTCTTCCCCGAGAAGCTGGCCTGGTGAGGCCGGCTGCTATTTCCTCGCGGCCTGAAGGGCGGCGAGGATCGCGTCGGTGTCGTAGACGCAGCCGCCCCAGGTTCCGCCGCTGACGTTCTGGAGCGCTGCCCAGAGGCGGGTGTCGTCGGGGAGGTTGGGATCGGGCGAGAGGTCGGGATGCGGGGCCCGGGTTGCGAGGAGTCGGGCGCCTTCCTCCGGCCCGAACTCGGTTCCGTCGGCGCCGATGAGGTCGAGCGAACCTTCCAGGTTCACTCGGTCGATGACGATCCGGATCTGGTCACCGTCGCGGACCTTGCCGAGCGGTCCTCCGGCGAGGGCCTCGGGGCTGACGTGGCCGACGCAGGCACCTGTGGAGACGCCCGAGAAGCGGGCGTCGGTCAGCACGGCGACGTGCTTGCCGAATGAGAGATAGCGCAAGGCCGAGGTAATCTGGAAGATTTCCTCCATCCCCGCGCCCATTGGGCCTCGGCCGATCAGGACGAGGACGTCACCCGGCTTGATCGGGCGGTCGCCCTGTCCCTTGATCGCGGCGATGGCCTCGCTCTCGCGGGTGAAGACGCGTGCGGGGCCGGTCTTTCGATAGACGCCGTCCGGGGCGACCACGGTCGGGTCGATCGCCGTGCTCTTGATCACCGAGCCCTCGGGCGCGAGGTTGCCTTTCGGGAAGGTGACCGTACTGGTCAGTCCCCGCTCCCGGGCACGCGCTGGGCTCATGATGACGTCGTCCGGGTCGACGCCGTCCTTCTCGAAGAGGCGACTGCGCAGGCGGCTTCGACGCTCGCTTCGCTCCCACCAGTCCAGAACGACTTCGAGTGGATTGCCCGAGACCGTTCGCGCGGAGAGGTCCAGTAATCCCAGGTCGCGGAGGTGGAGCATCACCTCGGGGACTCCGCCAGCCAGGAAGGCGCGGACGGTCGGGTGGAAGTATGGGCCGTTGGGCAGGACGCTGACCAGCCGGGGGACACGGACGTTGATCTCGTGCCAGTCGGCGACGGTCGGCCGGCGGAGTCCGGCGGCGAAGGCGATGGCTGGGATGTGCAGGATCAGGTTGGTGGAGCCGCCGAACGCCGCGTGGACGACCATGGCGTTGCGGATCGATCGGTCGTCGAGGAGATCGGCCAGGGTCAAACCGGCATGCGAGAGGCGGACCAGCGCCCGGGCGGATCGGCGGGCCATCTCCAGCCAGATGGCCTGGCCGGAAGGCGCGAGCGCTGCGTGCGGGACGGTCAGCCCGAGGGCCTCGGCGACGACCTGCGAGGTCGCGGCGGTCCCAAGGAACTGGCAGCCGCCGCCGGGGCTTCCGCAGGCCCGGCAACCCAGGGCCGACGCCTCTTCCAGCGAGAGCTCGCCGTGCGCGAACCGGGCCCCGATGGACTGGACCTTGCCGGCGTCATCCCCCTCGCGAGGCGGCAGGGTGACGCCACCTGGGACCAGGACCGAGGGCAGATGCCTCGACCCCGCGAGGGCCATCATCATCGCGGGGAGGCCCTTGTCGCAGGTGGCGACGCCCAGCACGCCTTTCCGCCGGGGGAGTGACCGGATCAGGCGTCGGAAGACGATCGCGGCATCGTTCCGATAGGGGAGGCTATCCATCATCCCGGCGGTACCCTGGGTCCGGCCGTCGCAGGGGTCGGAGACCATCCCGGCGAACGGGACGACGTCGAGCCCGCGCAGCTCCTGAGCCGCCTCGCGGACGAGCAGGCCGATTTCCCAGTGGCCGGTGTGGTATCCCAAGGCGATCGGCTGGCCGTCGTGGTCGCGCAGGCCGCCCTGGGTGCTGAGGATCAGGAACGGGTCGCGGGCCACCTCGCTCGATTCCCACCCCATCCCGGCGTTCTGGGTGAGCCCGAAGAGGTCGCCCGAGGGCCAGTCGCGGAGCATCTCCCCGGTGAGCGGGAGCGAGCCCTCGGGGCCGTCGCCGGCGGTCGTCACCTCGTAGATCGAGGGATCGGTGGATTCGGTCAATTCTTCGAGCTTCAGGGCGGTCGCGGGATCGAGCGAGCTCATCGGTGGGGTAACCCTGCGCGGCGAGAGAGGGTGACGTCCGGATCGTCCCTTCATCTTTACGGGCGGGACGCTCCGAGGGAAGGGCCGCCACGACGGATCACGACTTCCTGGAGACCGGCCGAGGACCCGGCGGCAGGTTCTCGTGGAGGTATCGGGTCATCAGGTGGCGAAGATGCAGCGTCGTGTTGCGACCCTCGTTGATCGCGTGCGAGCGGTTGGGATACGCCATCATCGTGAAGACCTTGTCGTGGCGGATCAGCTCGTTGATGAGCGCCTCGGTTCCCTGATAATGGCAGTTGTCGTCGCCGGTCCCGTGGATGACGAGCAGGTTCCCCTTCAATTGGTGCGCGAAGTTGATCGGCGAGCCCTGGATGTAGCCCTCGACGTTGTCGCCCGGGAGGCCCATGTAGCGCTCCTGGTAGATCGTGTCATAAAGCCGCTGATTGGCGACCGGGGCGATCGAGATCGCCGTCTTGTAGAGGTCGGGGAACTTGAAGATCGCGTCGAGGCTCATCGACCCGCCACCGCTCCAGCCCCAGACGCCCACCCGATCGGGATCGAGGTAAGGACGCTCCTTCAAAACGGCCCGGACCGCCGCGGCCTGGTCCTTCGGCGCGAGGATGCCGATCTGTCGATGGACGGCCTTGCGCCAGGCCCGGCCCTTCGGCGCGGGGGTCCCGCGGTTGTCGAAGCTCATCACCACGTATCCCTGCTCGGCCAGCATCCGATGCCAGAGGGCATTGCCGCCGCCCCAACGGTCGAGCACCGTCTGACCGGCCGGCTCGCCGTAGACGTGGACCAGCAGCGGGTAGTTCGCCTTCGGGTCGAGGTGCGGAGGGAGCAGGCACCAGCCGTCGAGCGTCAGGCCGTCGCCGATGTCGACGCGGAAGAATTCCGTCTTCACGGGTTCGAGCTTTTCGAGCTTCGCGCGGAGTTCGGCGTTGTCGGTGAAGAGCTTCACGCGATCGTGGCCCGGTAGACGGATCAGCTCGACAACCGGCGGCGTGTTCGCGGTCGAGTAATGATGGACGGCGAACCGGCCGTCGGGCGAGAGGTCGTCGTCGTGCGTCCCAGGCTGGTCCTTCGGCGAGACCCTGCGCATCCCTTTACCATCGAGCCCAACCACATAAAGATATTTCTGCGTGGCGTTATCGGGCGAGGCGGTGAAGTAGACGGTCCGGTGATCGCGGTCGACCCCTGCGATCGCGATCACATCGAAGGGCTCGGGCGTGAGGAGCGTTTGCCTCTGATCCGCGAGATCCACCCGGTAGAGATGGCGCCAGCCGTCGCGCTCGCTGAGCCAGAGGAACGACTCGGCGGTTCCGTCGTCCTTGCGGAGGAAGTGCAGGTCGTCCTGGAGGTCGATCCAGGCCCTGTCGGAATCCTGGAGGATCGGGGTCAACTTATCGTCCGTGAAGGGAACCTCGCGCGAATCGACCGAGACCTTATCCTGTGACCTGTTTAACTTTTGCGTGACCAGATGCGCAGAGTCGGCCCACTCGGCGTAAGCGAGATAGGTGTCGTCGCCGACCGCAAACGAAATTCTCCCCTCGCCGTTGACTCCGACGATTCCAAGCTCGCAAGACGCATTTCGTTCCCCCACCTTGGGGTACTTGACCATCATGATCTTCGGATAAAGCGAATCCGTGGTGTTCACCAGCGGATACTCGCGAACTTTCGAGGCGTCGAGCTTCCAGAAGGCGATGAACTTGCCGTCGGGGCTCCAGCGGAAACCGTCGCGGAGGCTGAATTCCTCCTCGTAGACCCAGTCAAACGTCCCGTTGATCTCGTCGGGCGAGGTCGAGGATGTCAGGGCCGTGATCTTCCCGTCGCGGAGGTCTTCGACGTAGAGGTTGTTCTGCCGGACGTAGGCGGCCCTGGGGCCGACCGGCGCGAGCTTGGCGTGCATCAGGCTCGACGGCGGGGCGTCGCCACCGAGCTTCCGCAGCTCGCGAGTGGCGCGGTCGAGGACCCAGTAATCCCCCCGCGTGTTCTGTCGCCAGACCCGCTTCGAGTTGGTGAAGATCAAAAGCCGGGCGCGGTCCTTCGAGAGCGCATAATTCTCGACCGAGAGTGAGCCAGATTCCCTGGGCGGAATCAGATGCGCCGCTGGAACCAGGATCTCACTTTTCCCGGTCGCCGGGTCGTGCTCGACCAGGTCGTGACCGCCGGGCGTCTCCTTCGAGTCTTCCCAGGTCGTGTACGAGGAGCCCTCGGGGAGCCACTTCACCGAGGCCCCCTGAGCCTCGTATTCATGTTCCTTGAAGATGCGGTCGACGGTGAGCGCGGCGGGCGCCGATTTCGGCTTTTCCTGCGCCACCGACGAGGCGGCCAGGACGACGAACAGCATCGAGCGGACGATCATCGGCGAAAGCTCCCCGGGGACGCTGGCGTCATT
>DAHZZC010000267.1 GCA_027435495.1 Planctomycetales bacterium | reverse complement strand
GCCGCGCGATTGGTGTAGGCCGTGGCGTTGTCCGGGTCGAGTCGGATGGCCTCGTCAAGGTCGGCCTGCGCGGCGTCGAGCTGACCTCGCATCATCAGCTGACACCCGCGGTCGCAATAGGTGTCGGCATCGCGGGGGTTGAGGCGGATGGCTTCATCGAAGTCGGCGAGGGCCTTCGTCTTCTCCTCACGCTGGAGCTGGATGAGTCCGCGGCTGATGTGGGCACTCGCGTCGTCGGGCCGGAGCTGGAGGAGTGCGTCGAGGTCGGCGACGGCCCCGTCGAGGTCGTTGCCGTTGGCCCGGCATCTGGCCCGTTTCCGGAGGTATCGCGGATTTTGGGGGTCGAGTCGAATCGCCTCGTCGAGGTCAGCGAGGGCCTTATCCTTCTCGTGATACTCCAACCACATCGTGGCGCGAATGGAGTAGGTCCCGGGATTCCTGGGATCGATGTGGATGGCCGAATCGAAGTCACGGAGTGCCCGGTCCAGCTCGCCCTGATGGCTGAGAGCGATCGCGCGCAGGACGCACGCGCACACGTTCTCGGGGTCGGTCACCAGGATCTCAGTGCAGACGACGATCGCCCGATCAAATTCCCTGGCATGGATGGCCTCGTGAGCCTCGCGGAGTCGGGCGTCGGGAAAGAACGGCTCGGTAGGCTCGTGAGGCTTCAGGAGGCGTGGGTCGGGGTGGAGGGGTTCGATCGGCGGCGGTTCATCGCCCCACGCCGCGGTCGCCGATGCAATCGCGATCATCGCGACCGCACCGAGCCGAGCCATCCACCTTCGATCAACAGTCGTTCGACGCATCGGATCGCCCTCCTTCGGCGTTCGCGTTCGGGTGCGGATCGCCCGGCGGCCGGGTGTTGACTCGTTCCCGATACTCCTTCAGCCGACGCTCGGCCTCGGCCTTTTGCTTCGCGTCGGTGGTGTGTGCGATGGCTTCCATCTGCCACTTGTCGGCGAGGTCGAACCGCCCGGCCTCGGCGCAGGCGTTGGCGAGGTCAGACAGTTCGGCGGGGCCCTGCCAGGCGGTCAGGGCGCAGACTCGGGCCCGTCGGGCGACCTCGCGGAGTCGGGCCGCGGCGTCCGGGTCGCCGGCCTGTTCCCGGGCCGCCGCCAGTGCGTCGATCCGGTCGGGGTCGGACCAGTGCGTCGCCTTGCAGTCGGCGGTCGCCCGATCGATCCAGGTGCGCACGACCGCCGGATCGACCACAGGCGCGCCCCGAACCATCGGCAACAGCTCGACGTTCGTTTTCGCGATTTGTTCCACCGCCTCGCGGGCCGGCTCCCTGGGCTCCGGGATGGGCAAAAGGTTCGGTACGGAGGCCGGCGCGACGGCCCCGCCCGATCCGGCCGGCTCGCTCGCGCCTGCGTCGGAATCCAGCGTCATCTTCGCGATCTGTTCCACCGCGTTGTGGGCCCCAGGTATCGGCTCGGGGAGGACCGCCAGGACCGGAAAGAGGGGACTCTGCGGGATGATCTCTCGGGTCGTGCTGGCGAGGCCGAGGAAGCGGCGGGTCGCCTCGGGATTGATCCGCCTCGCCTCCGCGAGATCGGCGTCGGCCTCGGAAATCCGGCCCCTGGTCCGACAGATCACGCTGCGCTGGAGCCGAGCATCGACGAACATCGGCTCGATCTCCAGGGCACGGTCGAGGTCGGACAGTGCGCCGTCGACCTGGCCCGCATTCAGCCTGGCGAGGGCGCGTCGGAAGCGGGCATCGACATTCCGGGGGTTGGCGCGGATCAGGTGATCGAGCTCGTCGAGTGTCGCCCCGACGCCCGTCCCTGTGATCGGGCCCGTCGGGGGCATGACGCCGGTCTGTTTGCCATCGGGATCGAGTCGGATCGCCTCGTAGAAGTCGGCCTGGGTGCCGGCCGAGTCGCCCAGGTGCGACCGCAGTTTCCCGCGCTGGACGTACGCCAGAGCGTTGCGAGGATGCCGGCGGATCTCCTCGTCGTACTCGGCCAGCGCCCGCTGGCGATCGCCCTTCGCCTCGAGGATCAGCCCGCGGAAGAGGTGGAGATTCCCAGCATTCGGGTCGATCCGGAAGATGG
>DAHZZC010000266.1 GCA_027435495.1 Planctomycetales bacterium | reverse complement strand
TCCGCGCCGGAGCGGTTCCTCGAAGAACGCCAGGGGAATGCTCTCGTGCGACGAGTACCACCCGCCACTGACCACCCAGATGATCGCCGCGCCATTTGCGTTGGATTTCGGCGTGAAGACATCCATCGTCAACGCCAGTCCGGGTTTACGTCCATAGATGACGTCTTCCTTGCGGTCGAAGGCGGGTGTCCCGTCGCCAAAAGCCAACCGGCCGGCAAGGAATCCGGCCGGGGCGTGAACCGCGATGACCAGAAAAACGATACCGAGCTTTCGACACATGGTGTCCGCTCCGTTAGAACGGGGGAGCTGTCGAGACTCGCCCCGAAAGACCGACCGAGCCGAAGGAGAATGTTCCCATGATGCCGCCTCGACCGCCCCGAGGGAACGGTCCACTCCCACCCGAGCTGCATCGTCGCGAGGCGATCCGGACGACCCTGGCCACGGCCGGCACCGTCGCCGCTTTCGGAAGCCAGCCGGCCACGGGGCAGGGGGCTCCTGTCAGCGAGATCATCCTCCGGGTCTCGCCCAGGTCGTATCGGATGAAAAAGTCGATCAACCTCTGGGCTTTTCCTTACCCAGAGCGGATGAAGATCCGGGATTGCCTTCAGCTTGCCCACGACGCCGGCTTCGACGGCATCGAACTGAATTACGACCTGGAAAACGATCTCTCGCCGAAATCCTCGCCGTCGAGGCTCCGGGAGATCCGCAAGATGGCCGATGAAATCGGGATCGCGATCAGCGGACTCTGCTCGTTCCTCTACTGGCCCTACTCGATGACCGATCATGATCCCGCCCGCCGCGCCCGGGGGCTGGAGCTGGCCCGGCTGATGATCGAGGCCGCCCACGAACTGGGGACGCCGAACCTGCTCACCATCGCCGGCTCGACCTGGATTCCGTGGCTCCCGGAGCGTGAGCCTGTGCCAATCGCCGAATGCGATCGACGCGCCCGATCGGCGATCGGCGCGCTGCTCCCGCTTGCGGAGAAACGGGGCGTCTCCATCAACATCGAGACCATCTGGTTCAACGGCTACCTGACCACGCCGGCCGAGATGAACTCCTTTGTCGACAGCTTTCCCGGAAAGCAGGTCGGGGTCCACTTCGACACCGGCAACGTCATGCTCTTCCAGTTCCCCGAGCACTGGATCCCCGTCCTGGGGAAGCGAATCCGGAACGTCCACTTCAAGGAGTTCGACAAGAAGGGAACCGGCCACACCCTGGAGTCCTTCACCCTACCACTCTACGGCTCGACCAACTGGCCTGCCGTCATGGAGGCGCTCGAGGCCGTCGGTTATGACGGGTGGGTAACCTGGGAACTCTTTCACCCCTCGCCGCATTACCCGGAAGGCCCCATCCGCTACTGCTCCGACGCGCTCGACCGGATTCTCGGCCGTCCCCTCAGGGCGTGAAAGCCATCCGGTGGAAAGGACCGGGCCTCCGCGCTCGAGGGCGAAAACCGGTTCTCCGATTCTCCCGTTTGGGCTTGCCAGCCCGGGGCGGGTCGATAGGATGGAGCCTCCTGTCCGAAGGCCCTGCGCGGCCGGTTCGCCGGTCGACGATCATTCGTATCGAATCGGGGGCCGGCCTTGGATGTTCGTGGTGAAGATCGTCGGAGGTTGAGCATTTCCTCACGCGGGCTACTGGCCATCGCATCGGCGATGCTGGCTGGTCTGCTCGGGACCGCTCGGGCGCTCCAGCCGGATCCCAAGGGATTCGGCACCCATACGCAACTCGGGCTCCGTCCGTGCGCGTTCGCGAGGGCGACCGGCCGGCTCTGTCCGACGTGCGGGATGACCACGGCCTTCGCCTGGCTCGTTCGAGGTCGGATCGATCCGTCGTGGCGAGCGAATCCGGCCGGATGCCTGATCGCCTCGGCGACCGTCCCGACAATGTTCTGGCTGCTCGCCACCGCCGTGCGGGGCAGGCCGGTCGGAACCCGGACGATCTCGGGACCCCTGATGCTCCTTGTATTCTCCGCCTGCCTGACGGCGCTCCTGGCCTGGCTGATCCGGTGGGCCCTCTCGCCGGATGCCCTGATTCTCCAAGGGGCTGGCATCGCCGCCTCGATCCGGCGTTAGAAGATCCCAATCTGACTGGACCGAACCTGTCCGACCCTATCCAAGGAAGGAGGGGGTGAAGGATGACCCCTCGAACACTCGCGAACCCGCGGTTACACATGGCTCTGGTGGCCCTGCTGGCTGGCGGATCGATGGTCGCAATCAGCGGTTGCGACCCCCGGACCCTCGCCTACTTCTTGCAACCCTTCGACGCGACCGTGGCGCCGCCCTTCGAGGGCTCGCTCCAGGGCAAGAAGGTCGTGATCCTTTGCCGGGCCGTTCCCGACGCCACCGGCGATTCGACCTCGGTTGAGCGCGACCTCAGCCACAACCTGGCCGGGATCCTTCGCAAGAAGGTCAAGAAGATCCAGCTCATCGACCCCGACAAGGTCGCCACCTGGATCGAGGCCCATCCCCGCGAGACCGACCCCGCCGAACTCGCCCGCGACTTCGACGCCGACATCGTCATCTACCTGGAAGTCGAGAAGTTCCAGACCCAGTCCCCCGCCGACCTCAACATGATCCACGGCGAGGCCCGGGTGCACATCAAGGCCTATGAGATGGATTACCCCAAGAACAGCAAGGGGAAACCGATCAAGGACCAGCCCAAGGAGGGCACCGAGGTCTTCGAGACCGTCGTCGACTCGTCGTTCCCCGAACGAGGCCCGCTCCCGATCGACTCGGGCTCGAGCCAGGCAAAGTTCCGAATCACGTACCTCAAGGTTGTCGCCAAGCAAATCTCCTGGGAGTTCATCGAGCACGCCCCCGACGACTCGATCCAGGATTCGCGGATCGAAAAGTGATCTCGCATGCAAGACTGATGGGGTTCTGGCCCCGGTTTCCGCGCTTGTCGCGAGAATCCGGGGCTTTCTCCACGCGCCAGGAGCGTCCTGGCTCGCTCCGAGCGATTTTGAGGGCCGTTGACGCGCCGATGTCGCTTCCTATAATCGATCCGATGATCGTGAGGTTCCCGCGCGGCGATGGTGGATTTTAACGATTCCCCCCTCGCAGCCAGGATCTCGCCTGCCACCGACCGGTTCGATCGCGAAGGATCTCTCAACCAGCGATATCACCGCGACGAACCTGGCCCTGGATTCGAGAAGACCGGGGCGGGGGCATCCGCCCCCTGGTCGAATCCGAGGACGGTGGGCATGAGCGTACGGGGGGCCTCGTGGCCCTCCTCGGAAGGCCGGACAAACACCCGCAGGAGAAGCGTTCGATGCGCAAGGCCGTTCTGAGTCTCGTGGCGGTCGCGGCGATCGCCGTCCCCGTCCTCGCTGGCAATTTCAACAAGGTCGTGAGCGTGGGCGAGAAGGCCCCCGACATCTCCGGACTTCCCGCCGTTTACAAGGGCGAGACGACCAGCGTCAGCCTGAAGGACATCAAGGAAAACGTCGTCGTCGTTGTCTTCCTGGCGAACCACTGCCCGGCGGTCGGCATGTACGAGGATCGCCTGATCGAGTTCACCAAGGACTACGAGGGCAAGGGTGTTCGCGTCCTGGGCATCTCGGTCTCCCAGCAGGAGGGCGACAAGCTCCCCGGCATCAAGGACTACATGAAGGACAAGGGCTCGAACTACATCTACGCCTACGACGAGAGCCAGGCGGTGGGCAAGGCCTACGGCGCCTCGAATACCCCGCACTTCTTCGTCCTCGACAAGGAGCGGAACATCCGCTACATCGGCGCGATGGACAACAGCCCGAAGGAGGAGAAGGTCACCAAGCACTACCTCCGCGACGCCGTTGATGCCGTCCTCGCCGGCAAGACCCCCGAGGTCGTCGAGACGCGTCCCTACGGCTGCGGCATCTCTTACGCCAAGTGAGCCAGCCGACGGAATCAGGGCATCCTCCGCCCTGATTCCGGTCGTCGACGCAACGAATCGGCCGCATCTCTCGGGGTGCGGCCGCTTTTCGTGGGATCGCGATGATGATAGGATCAATCTGGTCCCCTGATCCCAAGGTGAGGAAGATGATGGATGGCACCAGGCGGAAGTTTGCAGCGGCGTCGGCCGTTGCGATCGTCGGCTTCTCGGTCGTCGCTGTGCGGGCCGAGGATGCCAGTTCCGGCACCGTGAAACTGGAGCGGCTCAAGTGGGCAGGGCTCCAGCAACGGCTCGCCAACCCCCACGTCAAGTACACGATCGTCGACGCCTGGTCGACCACGTGCGGGCCCTGCAAGGAAAACTTCCCGCACGTCGTGGAGATGAACCGCAAGTACGCGCCGAAGGGACTCGCGGTGATCTCACTCTCGCTCGACGACCCAACCGACAAGGCCGCCGTCACCGAGGCCGAACGCTTCCTCAAATCGAATCACGCCGCTTTCTCCAATGTCCTTCTCGACGAGGAACTCGGTGAGGGCTTCGATAAACTGAACATCAACGCCATTCCTGCCGTATTTATTTTTGGCCCCGACGGCAAGGAGGTGAAGCGGTTCACCATGGACGATCCCAAGAATCAGTTCACCTACAAGGACGTCGAGAAATACGTCGCCCAACTGCTCGCCTCGAAGTGAGCTGGTTGACTCGCAGGGCCCACCCCTCTCGATTCAGAAAGCAAGAACATGAAAGACGGCATTCATCCCAAGTACCAGGAGTGCGTGGTTACCTGCGGTTGCGGGAACTCGTTCACCACGCGGAGCACCAAGCCGAAGATCCTGGTTGAAGTCTGCTCCAAGTGCCATCCGTTCTTCACCGGCTCGGTGAAGTTCGTCGACGCGGCCGGGCGAGTTGACAAGTTCAACAAGAAGTTCCAGGGCACATACGGCAAGGCGAAGAAGGAAAAGGCCGTTCCGGCCGGCAACGCCTAGCCTCTCCCTGAGAAGGTGCACGGCCCGAGGGTGGACGAACCGGTCCGCCGCCGGGCCGTTGGCTTGCGCGGACCTGGAGAATGGAAGAGACACCACGCTCAAGCTCCCGGAGTAACCACGAAAAACACGAAGGACACGAAAACAGGAAAATATCCTACAGAAATTCTTTTTCTTTTAGTACGCCCATGTCGTTCTGAGTTTGTGATTTCTCTGTTCTTCTTACTTTCGTGTCCTTCGTGATTTTCGTGGTTCCTCCGGAATCTGGTTTTTTTGGTCGCTCTAGAATCCGGTGTTCCGTGGTGGCGAGGAAGACGTGTTCGAGAAGCTCCAGGCCGATTATCAGCGATTCCTGGAGATCGAGCGTTCATTGCTCGACCCGGAAGTGACATCGGACCCGAACCGGGTTTCGACGCTGGCGCGCGAGCGTGGGTCGCTGGCGAAGATTGCGATCCCGTACGGTCGATATCTCGAGCTGGGCCGGCAGATCGCCGAGGCGGAGGATCTCTGCGCGGCCGAGTCCGATGTCGAAATGCGTTCCTACGCTGAGGCCGAACTCGACGGGCTTCGAGATCGGCAGCGTCGGGAGGGGGATGACCTCCGCGACCTGCTCTACGACCGGAGCGCGGGAACCGGGCACGCTGCGCTGATCGTCGAGATCCGGGCCGGGACAGGAGGCGACGAGGCCGCGCTCTTTGCTCGCGACCTCTACGAGATGTATCGCCGGTTCGCCGAGCAGATGGGTTGGAAGTTCGAGATGCTCGACCTGGAGCCGACCGAACTGGCCGGCTTCCGCGAGGTCTCGTTCAGTGTCGCGGGGGAAGGGAGCTATCGGCATCTCCAGTTCGAGGGCGGGGTGCATCGGGTCCAGCGGGTGCCGCAGACCGAGGCCCAGGGCCGCATCCACACCTCAACCGCGACGGTGGCCGTCCTTCCTGAGCCCGAGGAGGTGGACATCGTGATCCGTCCCGAAGACCTTCTGATCGACGTCATGCGGTCGGGCGGACCCGGCGGGCAGCATCAGAACAAGACCGAG
>DAHZZC010000265.1 GCA_027435495.1 Planctomycetales bacterium | reverse complement strand
CAGCTTGACGCCGCGGTCGAGCGGCTCGCGGGTGAAGTTGACGCGGGGGAAGTCGTCGCCGGTGGTGATCTGGAGGTAGGGGAAGCTCTTGTCGTCCTTGAGGTCGCGGTTGTACTTCGGCTGGATGTCCTTGATGAGGCGTGCTTCCATCAGCAGGGCGTCGACCTCGTTGTCGGCCGGGAGGAAGTCGATGTCGGCGACCTCGTCGATCCAGCCGCAGATCCGGCGGTCTTCCGCGGCGCCCTTGTGGAAGTACGAGCCGGCGCGGGCGCGGAGGTTTTTTGCCTTGCCGATGTAGATCACCCGGCCCTGGGGGTCCTTCATCAGGTAGAGGCCGGCGGTGCTGGGGAACTGCTTGACCTTCTCGGCCGGCGGGGTGGTGGCTGCGGAGGTGACATCGGCCATGCGGATCCTCTCCCGTCCCTGGGTCGCCCTCGGGCGACCATCCTTCACCGTATTTTTCGATCCGGCCGGGGGTTTGGTCAAGTGGGCTCGTCCGGTCGGGGCGATGGTGCCGGTTTTCGGACGGATCGGTTAGAATGATCATGGGCCGCTCCGAGCCGGGGAGAGCGGCCGGATCGAGGAACAACCCGAGATGAAGATCGTGGTCCTGGATGGGCGGCCGATGGGCGTCGGGCGAGCGCCCTGGGCCGGGCTGGAACGGCTCGGCGAGGTCGAGGTCTACGACTACACCCCGCGCGATCAGGTTGCCGCCCGCGCGGAGGATGCGACGGTTCTGGTCACGAACAAGGCCCCGATCCAGGCCGATGTCCTCGACGCCCTACCGGCGCTCCGGTTCATCGCCCTGACCGCGACCGGCTACGACTGCGTCGATGTCGAGGCGGCCAGGCGCCGGGGAATTTCGGTTGCGAACGTGCCCGAGTACGGCACCGAGTCGGTGGCGCAGTATGTTTTCGCCCTGCTCCTGGAACTCTGCCATCACGTGGCGGTCCATGACGCCGCCGTGCGCGTGGGCGAGTGGTCGGCACAGCCGGATTTTTCGATCCGGAAGACAAGGCTGGTCGAACTGGCGGGGAAGACGATGGGGATTGTCGGCTACGGGCGGATTGGCCGGCGCGTGGGCGAGTTGGCCCTCGCCTTTGGGATGAAGGTGATCGCGCACGCCTCTCGACCCTGGGCCGAGGGCGATCGGCCAGCCCGGTGGTGCGCGCTGGACGAGCTATTTGCCGGCGCCGATGTCGTGAGCCTGCACTGCCCGATGGGTCCGAAGACCGCCGGGCTGGTCGATCGCCATCGACTGGCGCGGATGAAGCCGTCGGCGTTTTTGATCAACACCGCGAGAGGCGCGCTGGTCGTCGAGGCCGACCTGGCCGAGGCGCTCGCCGAAGGTCGATTGGCGGGCGCGGCCGTCGACGTGACCTCGGTCGAGCCGGTCCGGCCAGAGAACCCACTGCTCTCAGCGCCGAATTGCCTGATCACGCCGCACATCGCCTGGGCAACCGACGAGGCCCGCCGCCGGTTGATAGAGGCGACCATCGCGAATATCGAGGCCTTTGTCGAGGGACGGCCGGTGAATGTGGTGAATGGAATCGGGGAAAATACCGTAACCACGAAAAACACGGAGGACACGAAAGAAGAATCTCAGAGAATCGGATGATTTATTCTTTTGTGGTGATCCGGGTTTTATGTGGTGAATGAAATTGGGGTCAAAAGCCGTAACCACGAAAAACACGGAGGACACGAAAAGAAAAACTCAGGATATCGAGTAATTTTCTTCTTTTGTGATTAACCGTGTTTTTCGTGGTTGAGTGTACTCGGACTTTCCGGCGGTCAGTCGGCTTCGCGGACGAGGGTCAAGGTCTGGTACCGGCTGGGGATCTTCGTGGCGTGGGGGTCGTTGTCGAAGGTGATGAGCAGCTTCGCGGCGATTCGCTTCCCAGCCTTTTCGACGGCGAGGACCGTCAGGCCCTCGGCCTTCATCGCGACCTCGAAGACACCGATCTTTCGGGCGCGGATCGGCTCCTCATCGGCGACGAACCAGAGGGTGTTGCCGTGGAAGGCGTTGTTGTCGTCCTCGCTGGCGGTGATGATCAGGGAGCCGGCGAGGGTTGGGTCGTATTCCAGAGCCGTCAGCTCGCAGGTGACGCCCTCACGCTGGCCGGCATCGAAGGAGAAGGCCGGCTTGAGGTCGAGTTCGGCGCCCGGTGCGGCGGAGGTGACATCGGCGGCGAAGACGCGGACCTTGTCGTGCGGGGCGCGAAGGCCGATGAGGAGCTCGCGGCGAGGACGGCCGTCAACGGTCTTCGAGTCGCGGAGGGCCAGGCCCTCGATCTTCCGCTTGGCGATCGCCCTGTCGTCCAGGCCGTCGGCCTTGAGAGCCGTGACGAGAGAACGGGCGATGTCCCACCGGACGATCGAGGCGTCGTCGATGGCGGGCTGGTCGCTCTCGGCGAGGCGGAAGCGGATCAGGGCACTCTTGCTGGCACGCTCCTCGTCGGTCTTGCCGACGTGGGCGCCGATGAGGTAGTAGTTCCCCTCGGCGTCGCGGGCCATGCCCTCCCACTTCGGGCCGCCGAGCTTTGAGGCGGCCGGGAAATGCGGCGAGGTGATCGGGGCGCCGAGGATGCGGCCGGTCGCGGCGTCGACCACGTAGAGGGCGGGGTGCTTGTCGTGGGCGATCAGGAGGCGATGGCCGTCGCCGATCGGCTGGACACCCGAGGCCTCGAGCAGGAGGTCGAACTGTCCCGAGGCGTCAAGCATCGGGGCGGGGAGCGAGGCGGCCTCGAGCCGGAGGTCGTCGGCCTGGGCGGCGGCCGGAGCGGCGATCGCGGCGGCAAGAGCCGCGAGGCGGAACAGAAGGGTCGAGCGCGCGGGCATGGCGAGGTCTTCCTGGGGGCGGGTCGGGGTCACTTGATCTCGAAATTGTGTTCGGAGTGCTCGGCATCGACGTCGGCGGTGAGGCCCGAGCCGGCCGGGCTGGCGAGCTTCTTGGCGATCGCGTCGCGCGGGCTCTTGATTCCGGTGTCCTGGAGCGTGACGCGGTGGTGTCCGGCGACGACGCCGTCACCCTCTTTCTCGGTGGTGAGGGCGTAGGTGCCGTCGGACTTGAGGGTGGCGAACGCGGGCCGGCCGAAGCCGTCGTCGGGGGTGAACCGGATTCGCCCCCTGGCGAGGGGCTGGCCCTTGTAGGTCACCTTCCCCTTGACGGGGACCAGGGTGGCCGGCGCTCCGCTCCCCCCCATGGCTCCGCAGCCGACGAGGGCGGCGGCCGTCATGGCGGCGAGCAACGTTCGGAGTGTGGTTTGCGGTTGGATCTGCATGAAAGGCGACTCCTGGCGCGATGTCGGGCCGCCCGTCCGGCGTGGGAGCCGGGCGGGCGGCGACATCGTGGCCTTTGCGTCTTGTCGAGTCAGGGCCTCGGGCCGATCAATAGGAGTCGGAGCTGACGACCTCGCCGCCGGCCATGGTGCCGAGGGCGTACCAGGTGATCGGGCTGACCGAGTTCTTGATGAAGTGGACCGAGCCGTCCACGAAGAGGGCATTGACGCCGCCGGCGTGCTGGCTGCTGGCGTTGAGGGCCATGTAGGTCGGGCCGCCGTCGTTCTCGTCGACCGAGTCCCAGTCCATGGGGACCATCCGGCCAGCGAGCGGGGAGCCGGTGTAGCGGCTCTGGGCCAGCGGGTCACCATTCGGCGTGATCGCGGTGGTGAAGCCCGAGTAGTAGACGCCTCCGTCGAAGGCCCGGGTGTGGCCGATCGGCCCGCCCGCCTTGATCTTCGAGCTGGGCGTGCTGCACGAGGCGATCTGCGCCAGGAGGGCCTGGACCGAGGCCGGCCCGGGGGCGGGGATGTTCGTCGGCGACCAGCCGGACGGACCCTGCGGCGAATTGTAGCAGCTTCGCATCTGGGCGTGGCCGATGAGGCCCTCGGAGGCCGCGAGCGTGTTGCTCGTTCCGTCGGTGACCATCGCCAGCCGGCGGGTGTAGTTGGGGCCGAACATCGATCGGTTCATCGGGCCGATCGGGTTGCTGCTCCCGTTCCAGTTGACCGACCAGACGTACCAGTCGCCGTTGCAGGTCCCGTAGCTGGTCGTCGAGGAAAACGTGCCGCCGAGCGAGTTGTCGTTGATGTGCGAGCCGGGATCGCTCGGGCAGAACATGAACGCCAGCGGGGTCATCGAGACGGTCGTGTTTGGCGGATCGTCGTAGGCCCAGTTGCTGAAGTTGATCGAGTTGAACAGCGCTCCCTGCTCGACGAACGGGTAGGCGCGGGCGATCGGGCTCCAGGTTGAGATGTAGTACCACGTCGCCGGTGAGCCGCCGGGCATCGGGGTCAGGAATGAGGCCGGGGGGAAGCTGCCGTTGGCGCTGTCGTAGTTCATGAACGCCAGGCCGAGCTGCTTCAGGTTATTCGTGCACTGGGCGCGTCGGGCGGCCTCGCGCGCCGCCTGGACGGCGGGCAGGAGCAGGGCGATCAGAACCGCGATGATC
>DAHZZC010000264.1 GCA_027435495.1 Planctomycetales bacterium | reverse complement strand
CCTGCTGGCCGAGGTCGCGGTGTTTGCGGTGTTCGGCACGAATTTCCTGACGATCGGCAACGCCTTCGAGGTGTTGCGGCTCTCGGTTGAGATCGGCCTCCTGGCCGTGGCGCTCACGCCGGTGATCACGACGGGCGGGATTGACCTCTCGGTCGGTTCGTTGATGGGCCTCTCGGCCGTGGTCTTCGGGATGCTCTGGCGCGACGCGGGCCTTTCGACGCCCGTCGCTGCCATGGCGACGCTCGCGGTCGGGGCGGTGGCCGGCGGTGTGAACGGGCTTCTGATTACGCGGGGCCGAATTCCTCCGCTGATCGTGACCCTGGGGTCGTACTCGCTTTTTCGAGGTCTGGCCGAGGGTCTGACGGGCGGGGTGGAGAACTACACCAATTTCCCCGAGTCGTTCCTGTTCCTGGGCCAGGGATGTACGATGGGGGGAATCCCGGCGCAGTTGCCGATCTTCGCGATGATCGCGGCGGCGTTCTGGGTGATCCTGCATCGCTCGACGATCGGCCGTGGGCTCTCGGCGATTGGGTTTTCGCCCGAGGGAGCGCGCTATGCCGGACTACCGGTCGACCGACTGGTGGCGATGACCTATGTGCTCTCGGGCGTCGTTTCGAGCCTCGCGGCGATCATCTATGTCGCGCACCTGGGCCAGGCCAAGGCCGACGCCGGAACCGGTTACGAGCTCTCGGCGATCACGGCGGTCGTGCTGGGCGGAACCTCAATCTTCGGCGGACGCGGGAGCGTCGGCGGGACACTGCTGGGCCTCTTCGCGATCTCGGTCCTCCGAAATGGAATGATCCTCTCGGCGATGCCGGGCGAGCTGGCCGGCGTTGTCACCGGGTTGCTCCTCCTGCTCGCCATCGGCCTCGACCGCCCCGGCCGAGGGCTCGGACACCGACGATGGCTCGCAAAATCGTCGCACTCCCCTGCCCTTGCGACGACCGATTCCTTCCAGGAGAGATTCGCCGTGAAAAATTCGCAAGTCGCCGCCCTCTGCCTGGCCATCCTCGCCGGCGCGGCCATTCTCTCGATCAGCAATTATTTTCTGATCCGTTCGTTTGTCGGCGACCGACCGGCCGACGGCATGCGGCCGCCGGAGATCACGCCCAGATCGTCGGCGGGACGGGAAACAAAGCCCACCCGGCGGATCACCCTGGCGATGATGCCCAAGAGCAAGGGAAACGCGTATTTCATCGCCTGCCGCAAGGGCGCTGAGGAGGCCGCAAAGGAGCTGGGCGTTGATCTGATCTGGGACGGCCCCACCGACCCCGATCCCGCCCGTCAGAATGAGATCGTTGACACCTGGATCACCCGGAAAGTGGACGTGATCGCGGTCGCCGTCGAGAACCGCCAGGCCATCTCGTCCGTCCTGCGCAAGGCGCACGACCGCGGAATCAAGGTGCTGACGTTCGACGCCGACACCCTGCCTGACTCCCGCGACTTCTTCGTCAACCAGGCGACACCCGAGGGGATCGGCCGTACCCTGATGGACAACACAGCACGGATTCTCGGCGGTCAGGGAGAGTTCGCGATCATCACCGCCTCGCTCACGGCCGCCAACATGATCGAGTGGCAAAAATGGATCGAGAAGATCCGGGCGGAGAAGTATCCAAAAATCAAGATGGCGGCGCTTCGGCCCTGCGACGACCTCCAGAAGAAGGCGTTTGACGAGGCCAACGCGATCATGAACGCCGACCCAGGTGTGAAGGTCATCATGGCGATCTGCACTCCCGCCGTTCCGGGCGCTGCCGAGGCCGTGAAGCAATCGGGCCGGTCCGACGTGAAGGTGATCGGCCTCGGTCTACCCAACGACAACAAGCGATACGTTCACGAGGGAATCACCGACTGCGTCGTCCTCTGGAACACGATGGACCTCGGCTATCTGACCGTCCGCTCGGCCGTCGCACTGGTCGAGGGCACGCTCAAGCCCGGCGAGACGCGGATCCAGGCCGGACGGCTCGGCGAGATCAAGATCGAGGGCGACAACATCCTGCTCGGTCAGCCCTACCTGTTCACCAAGGAAAATATCGATAAGTTCGATTTTTGATCGAAGGGACGAAGCCTTGCTGGGTGGGCACCGTTCACCGAAAGGCGGTCATCGGTGGGCGATGCTCCCACCCTACGGGGCCGCCTCGCAGGCCGGACGGCGCCACCCGGCGTGTCTCGGCGTGAAATTCCCCGATCCGCACCCCGAGGAACACGACCATGCGACTCTCCCTGGCATCGGCCATCGTGGCTACATTACTGACCTCGGCGACCCGGGGGGCCGACGGGCCTGGCCTGGCGCCGACCTACCTGCGGTGTGAGAACCTCGTCAACCCGCTCGGGATCGACGTCCGCTCGCCCCGTCTGAGCTGGATCGTCGAATCCTCAACCCGTGGGCAGCGGCAGACGGCCTATCGGATCCTGGTCGCGGGCGACCGCGAGGCGATC
>DAHZZC010000263.1 GCA_027435495.1 Planctomycetales bacterium | reverse complement strand
TCTGGCGAGCATGATGTTCGGAAGTAGGTCAGGCTGGAAATCCCGACCAACTTCCGACTCCTGCTCTCAACGCTTCCCCTGCAAATTCCCTGGCCGCGAGGCATATCGGCCGCCGCTCTCGCGGGCGATCCGGCGGAGATGGTCGCCCCCCTCGCCGCCGGAGAGGTCCACGCAGTGGATCGGAATCCGGTGAGCGTTGAACTGGGCGATGTACTCGGCCGTCCCGTCCGGAAAGGCACCGTCGGAAAGCAGAAACACCACCTCGGGACGGAGGGCCAATGCCTGTCGGAGGGCGCCTCGGGGATCCGTCCCGCCGTCGGGCTCGACCAGTCGGAGCCAGCTCCGGAGCTGATTCTTGCTCGTGGCGTCGGCCGGTCGGGGCATCGGCCCGCCGGGCATCGGGGTCGGATCTTCATTGTAGAAGATGACCTCGAACTGCTGCGGAGCCTGCAACGCCATCACGCTCCGCCGGACCTCCATCGTGGCGCGGGCGAACCGGTCCTCGTCGATCATGCTTTCGGAACAGTCGATCACGTAGACGAAGAACCGCCCCTGCACCCGGATGCCGAAGAAACTGGCCTGACGCCAGGCCGGAATATCCCGCCAGTCGATCGCGTCGGGATTGGCGCCGTATCGGTCGTCGGGCGATTCCTCCGACCCCGGCGGACGCAGAAATGGGCTCCGCGACTGACGCTGCCTCTCCGACCGCGTCAGCACCTGCGGGCCTAGCCTTTTCGGAGGGGTCGCCTTTTTCGTCGGCGTCTTGTCCTTCGCTTTCGCCTTCGCCTCAGGCTTCTCGTCCGCCTTCTTCTTCGATTCGGGCAGAGCCGACTTGCGCGCGGGCTCGGCCACCGGGGTTTGCCCGAGTATCGCCGAACCAAGGACCAGCCAGGGAATCCAGCTCAAGGTCGAGGCTCCCGCGACCCAGGGCTGTTGGTTCTCACCCTGGTCGAGTCAACGGGGACTGGCTCCAGGCGTCTTCGACCGGTGCCTGTCCCCCTTCACGCGACCATTTTGCCTTGGTCACTCGCAGAGGACCAGCACCGGCGCGTCCACGAAATGGGGACAGGCACCTCCGCTTTGCTCCGGAGCCAGTCCCCGTTTCCCGTGCGGGCCGAGAAGGAAACAACCCTGTCTCACATTCGTCCGGGGACAGGATGCCATGCGATCCCGTATCAGCCTATCGCGCGGAATGGCGATCGACAACCGTCCGCGATCAGCCGAGGGCCTCGATTCGGGCCAGTCGATCGCGGCAGGCCTTCTCCAGCGCGGAGAGCTGGGGATCGTCGCCCGAGCAGGCATCAATCATCGCCTGGTAATACCAGAGAACCCGGTCCCGATCGGCGTGGAACCGCTCCCAGATCGGCAGACCTGCCTCCAGGTCGACCTCGATCGAGGCCAGGTTGTGCAGCTTGTCGGCCAGGATCACCGCGCGGGCGGATTCGTCGGCCTTCGCGATGGCGGCGAGGTGGTCGCGCTTCCGGTCGATCCAGGGCCGTTTGTTCCCCGAGGCGTCGAGCTTCTCCTCCGAGCACACCGAGACGAGCGCCGCGACCGCCTCGCCGAACCGTTCGGAGACGTCGGCGAGCGTCGCGGGGGTATCCTCGACCACGTCGTGAAGCAGACCGGCGATGACGACGTCTTCCTCGAACCCGGCCCGGTCGAGGATCATCGCCACCGCCGCGACGTGCTGGAAATAGGGGACATCGCTCCCCCTGCGGAACTGGCCGGCGTGGCAGGCCGCCGACCACCGCATCGCCCGATCCAGCCTCGGGCTCAGGTCGAGATCCCGCATCAGCCCGCCCGTCTCAGACAACCGCACCGGAATGCGCCAGGTGTCGGCGGACACTCCGAACGATCTCGTTTTGATGGGTCAAGAAGCCGATGTGCCCGGCCTCAGCAACCGGACGGAACCGCGCTCCCGGGATCGACTCGGCCAGCACCTTCTGCCGGGCGGCCGGGACGATCACGTCGCGCTCGCCAGCCTGGACCAGCGTCGGGACGTCGATCCGCCAGAGCTGCTCGCTGATGTCGAACGATTCCAGTTGCGCCAGGCGACGGGCCATCACCCCCTGCCCCGTCTCCCAGATCCGTCGGGTGACAAAATCAACCACGGGACCTGGGTCGGGCTTCTTTCCGTAGAGCAGGTTCAGGAACTGGTTGACGAACGGGCTATCCGTCGGCAGGTGATACCGCTCCAGCACCCGACGCGCGATCTTCGAGCCGATGCTCGTCTGGAACCGCGAGTCGGCCCCGTACACCATCAGCGATTCCAGCCCCCGGGGATACTCGATCGCATACTGAAGCGCGATCGCCCCGCCGAACGAGACGCCCAGGATCGCCGGGGCACCCAGGTCCAGCCGGTCAAGCAGGTCGCGCAGGTCGTGGGCATACTCACTCAGATCCCAGGGCACGCCCGGACCACCCTCCAGACCCGACCCCGGGTCGGAATCGCCACGCAACCCGCAAACATACACCTCAAAATGACGCGACAATCGACGCGCCAGCGGACCAACCAGCTTCCACCCGCCAGCCAGCCCCGGCAACATCACCAGCGGACGACCCCGCCCCATTCGCACCACATCCACCCTCTCGCCGCCGATCGGATAGAACTGGGCCGACTCCGGACCCAGATCCACTTCCCATCTCCAGTCGGTGCGCCACTTTGCTGCCAAGCGCATGGTCTCTCCTTCGGTGGCCTGCCACTGACGTTGGCCCGGCTCGATCGCGGCAGTGCGCTGACGATTCCTCGTTGGTGCATCCTCGGCCCGATCGTCTTACGGACATCTGCCCGGCCGGTGCTCCTTAAAAGCACTCGCCATGCCCGTCTCCGACCCGTCATTCGGCGCCGAAAGGTAAACGCCGAACTTCGGCGCCGAATGGGCGCCGAACTTCCCTTTCCTCGCCAGACTTTCGGCGCCGATCTGTTGGAATCGCTCCTTCGCCTTCCCAATCCACGCGATCCACACCATTCATATTTCCCAGACGATCCAGATTGACGGCATCAAGGGGTCCCTGACCGAAGGAACGCGATTCTTCGGT
>DAHZZC010000262.1 GCA_027435495.1 Planctomycetales bacterium | reverse complement strand
CACCTGGTTGGCGTCGTTCACGACCGGGTGCTTGATCCGATACTCGCGCACCTTGCGGCGGATGTTCTCGGTGTCCTGCTCCGCGGTGAACTTGGCCGTGTGGACGCCGATGACGACCAGTTCGTTGCGGTACTTCTCTTCCAGTCTGGCGAGGTCGGGCAGGACGTGATGGCAGTTGATGCAGCAGAAGGTCCAGAAGTCGATGAGGACAATCTTGCCGCGGAGGTCGGACATCCGGATGGGGCCGCTGTTGATCCAGCCGACGCCTCCATCGAAGCTGGGGCGTTCCCCCTGGCGGTAGGAGACGAGCTGGAAGCTTGGGTCGGAGGCGACGGCCTCGGCAAGCGACGGAGCGGGTGGCCGGGAGCCGTCTGGACGTCCGGCCCGGGTGAGAATCGCCGAGAGTCCCGCGATAATCGCGAGGCCAGCCAGCAACCAGAGGGACCGCGAGGATAGACGAGGACAGATCATGCGAGGAGCCTTTCGAGGTGCCGGGTCCATTCGATGTCGATGTCATTGACAGGCGAGCCCGCATCGTTGCCGGCCCGCGCCTCCCCAACGTGGGCAATTGTAGCCAAACCGTTCCGCGTAACCAGGGGCTACGCCGCGGGGGGTTCGTTCGGGGGTTGCCTTGCGAGGACCAGCCGGACATCACCCCAATCGGATGCGTTGGCCGGAGGATGGGCCTCGATGGTGAGTTCGTTCCGCGGATGGAGCGGTCCGAGGTCTGCCTGGAAATCCGAATTGTCGGGGGAGCCGGCCTCGATCGGGCGTCCGTTGAACGAGAGCGATCGAAGTCCTGGCATTCCCAGGATCTGGAGGAGAACCGGTGCGTCCGGCTGGCGCGGGGGCCGGCCGAATCGACGCCTCAGAAGCAGGCGTCCCCGGGGCAAGGTGCCTGAGAATGCGGGAAGCGCGATCGTGGATGGCTCGGTTCCAGGATTGTCGGGCTGGAAGCAATCCCAGCCGCGGCGGAGTCGGATCGTATGTTCTTCCATACCGCGTCGTTCGCCTGGAGATAGGCCCCCGGGCCACGGCGGGCCCTGGCCGGGCCGGCATTGCTCTAGCCTTGATTCACCGAACGCATTATAGTCAATCGTTCCGAATGTCGTCGCCGGAGGAATCGCAGGGACCTCGAAGACCGGTCGCCCGCGTCTTCTCCGGCTTGCCCTCGGAAACGCCAAGATTGGTCCATCGCCGAGGGCACCGCACCCAGGTCGATGCGAGAGCCAGGCAGGCCCTCGACCCCAGGACGCGATTCCGTTCCCTGCCCCCTTGATGGAAGGGTCCGGTCCTCTCTAGCCTCCATTACAGTCAACGCCATGACCAATGATCGAGTGGGCAAGACGGCTCACGCGGACCGGGACGTTCCCTCGACCGAGGAATCGCGTCGGTCTTCCTCGCCCAACAGCCAGCCCCCTCTTTTGCCGAGGGCCCAGTCTCTCCTTGGCGTGCGCATTCTGGGGACCGGCAGTTACGTGCCCGACTGGGTGGTGACCAATCACGACCTTCAGCGCACCCACGGTTTCGACCCGGAGTGGATCGTCAATCGGACGGGAATCCACGAGCGAAGGTTCGCCGCGCCACACCAGGCGACCAGCGACCTCTGCAACCAGGCCGCGATCCGGTGCCTCCGCTCGGCCGGTCGCGATCCGAAGGAGGTCGATCTTCTGGTCGTCGCGACCTTCACGCCGGACATGGCCTTTCCCTCGACCGGGAATCTCGTACAGGACCAGTTGAAGCTGGTCTGCCCGGCGTTCGATGTGCAGGCCGCGTGCGCCGGGTTCGTCTTCGCCCTGGTGATCGCTTCGCAGTTCGTTGCGACCGGCAACAGCCGATGCGCCCTCGTGGTGGGGGGCGATTGCAATAGCCGGGTCATCAATCCCGGCGACCAGAAGAGCTTCCCCCTCTTCGGCGACGGCGCCGGCGCAGTTTTGCTCGGGCCGGG
>DAHZZC010000261.1 GCA_027435495.1 Planctomycetales bacterium | reverse complement strand
CTCGCCGTCGCGTGGTAGACGTGCGCCTGGCCCTTCGGCGTGTGCCCAACCAGCCCCTTCCGCTCCATCCCCTGCATCACCGAGAGGATCGTCGTGTAGGCCCGATCCTTGCCGTCCGGCATCGCCTCCAGCACTGCCCGGACCGTCGACGGCCCACGGTCCCACAATACCCCCAGCACCTGTAACTCCAGCTCCGACGGTCGCTGCTTCGCCATCTTCCCCTCCTCGGCGGGCGAATTACTATGTTCGTAGTATATACTGGGAATCTAGTAGGTCCAGGCGTGGCATCCGGAGGATTGTCATTTTTTCCGGAAAAGGATTGAAGTTTTGCTCGCGTGGATGGCGTTGCCGAGGCGGGGGGATCGGACTATACTTCCCCGCGGCCGGGGAAGGAGCCCGGTGTTGTCGGCGGGCCGTTGCGGTCCCGCCGGGGATTCTGGCCCGTGGCTCCACTGTCGGGGAGCGGGCTCATCCAGGGTCAGGGATGGCGCCGGACCATGCAACGGATTCTCGGTCGAGGCCGGTATCGATGGGCGTTCGCGGTTGTCATGTTGATGACGGCTGGCGGTTGCACCAGCGTCAAGATGACCGGAACGGCGCGGACCGGGACCGAGCAGCTTCTGCTGACCGGGACGTGGGACGATGCGCTCGGCCGGGTCGATTTCCGGCCGATGGCCGACAAACGCGTCTTTGTGGACTCGCAGTTCCTCTCACAGGTGGTCGACAAGGACTACGTGGTCTCGAGCATCTACCGGGCGATGGGCGAGCAGGGCGTTTTGATGGAGACGAACAAGGACAAGGCTCAGATCATCCTTGAGCCGATGTTCGGCGCCTATGGAACCGACATGCGGGACGCACAGGTTGGGCTGCCGAGCATGGCACTCTCTCCCTCGCTGCTGACGGGTGCAGCGCTGGCTGGGACGAGCAGCGGGAACTCGATGAACGTCTCACAGACCAACCGCGAGGACGCGGTCGTCAAGGCGATCCTGTATGCCTACGACGGCAAGAGCGGGCGGCTGGTCTGGGAATCGGGATGGTTGCTCAATGCCCAGGGCGTGCGCGACCACTTTTTCATGGGCGCTGGACCTTATCGGATGAGCTCGCGGGGTGAGGTCGAGCGGTATCCCGACGAGGCTCAGAACCAGACCCGCAGGCACTTCTTCGGGCGGATGTTCTCGCCGCTGAAGCAGGGATCGGGGAACGCTTCGAGGTAGGCGGTTCAGGGGTTGGTGCTTCGGTCGGCGGAGGACCGGCCGAGATAGCGATCCAGGGCCGATCGCTGGGTCCGCGAGGGCCGGGCGCCAGGACGGACGGCCTGGATTCTCGCGAGGGCGTCGTCGGCGTCGTTTGCGAGGTCGAGTCGGACCATCACCGCCGCGGCGATCGTTGCGGTCCGTCCGTGCCCCTGGGCGCAGTGGATCAGGATGCAACGCCCCTTGGCCCGGCGGTCAGCGACCCATCGGACGGCCTCGTCGAACTGGCGGTCGGTCGGTGGGGCGCCGTCGAGGATCGGGACGTGCCCGCATTCCGGGCCTCGAGCGCTCGTCGATGGCCCTGGGAACTCCCAGCAGAGGTTAAGGATCGCATCGATCCCCTCACGCCCGAGGCATACGTGGGTCGTTCGGCTCGGAAGTCGGCCGATGAAGATCCCGGGGACGAGCCGGTTGATTGGCCCCTCGCGATCGAGCCACCCGGAAGCTCCAATCGCTGCTCGCCCGAGGGCGCGATAGGGGAGCATGAGTGCGGCGATCGTCATCCGCCAGCCAGTCTGGCAGGTGCGCCGCTCAACATCGACGCCGGCCGCTCGAAGTCCGAACGCGATCGCCAGCGCCAGCATCATCAGGGCGCCGTCCGCCTCGACGGCAAGGAGGAGCCACCCGACGCCCTCAGCCCGCCCCGCCTGGTCGATCGCCAGGACGGCCAGAATGATCCCCAGAACGCTGAAGACCAGGGCGTATCGCATCTCACGAGGCAACGATGAGGTGGACGTCGATCGTTCAGTCGCAGGAAGCGCCTGGCCCGGTCGATGTTCCGCTCAGCCCCTCTTCGGTGCGGAGAACAATCGACGAGGTCCGAAGCTCAATCGTTGCTCAGTCCCTCGCGCCCTGTCGAGGGGGGACTGCCGGTTCACAACGATGGAACCGGAACGTCGCCAATCGGATCGTCGGTTTTGTCGACCGTCTCCTCGTCTGTGATCCAGCAGACCACATGGGGCGGAACGAGTCCGTCGAGGGCGGACCGCGTGGTGCCCGTCTGGGTGGCGAGGTTCAGGGACCGACGACGGTGGGATCGCCATCGGATCAGGCAAGCGTGATAAATCGAAAGCACCTGAGGAGTCCCCTCATCCTGGTGTCTGCCTCAGTGAATTCGCTTCCTGCCGCCAGGCGGATCGATCTCTTTCGACGCCGCAAACCCACGGACCGGCGAGGCCGGCCCCATGGAAAAAAACTGGCCAACGACCGGACCCCGCATGAGGACCTCTCCCCTCCTCACACGAGATCCGGTCAATTGGCCAGTTGGAACCTGCCCTCGGCCACTTCATCACCCGGGCCGGGGCACCTGTCTGGAGAAAGGGCGAGCGGGGGGTCGTGCGAGGCGTCCCGCTCGCCCTTCGGCGGGGAGCCGTCTCTCAAGGAGACAGCGACGCCAATGGGATGGATGCTTAAAAATTGCTGTGTAAAGCCTGTTAGCTGCTTCTCTTGTGGCTCCGTGTCATTTGTGTTCGACGGGAGAGGGTAATAGCAAGACCAGTGCCAGAGCCCGAATTTCATCTCCGAATTGCCCAGGGTTATGGTCGCAAAGGATTCCCGAGAAAGAGTTTCGGAGTGGAGCGAATTTCGGGATTTCGGCGGCCCTTGCCCCGCGAACTTCATGGGCCGACTCGCCCTCCGATGATTTTCAGGGCATACTAGCCGAAGAACTGTGCAATGACGTCCGTCGAATGAGAACGTCGTATGAATCAGGTGGAGCGACCGTTGGAACCGAGCCTGGAGCGACTCGCCCGGGCCGTGGAGAAATGGGTCGCAGGCGGCGACCCGGGCGGGCTCTCGCGGTGGCTCGCGCGGGAGCTGGATCAGGACGGCGTGCCGATCCGGCTCTCGCCTGGAGACTGGCCGGATGCGCTGGAGCTTCTGGCGCGAGCGCGGTCGTCGGGCGGATGGCCGCCGGGCTGTGGC
>DAHZZC010000260.1 GCA_027435495.1 Planctomycetales bacterium | reverse complement strand
GCCACCCCCAGGGGCTCTTCATCACGGCACCCGGGACGCTCTGAAAGAGCTCCACCTTCCCACCCGGGTCGAACTTCTGCCCATGCTTTTGGATGAGCATCGGCTTGTAATCGAAGGTATCGCACTGGCTGGCGGCGCCCGACATGAAGAGCTCGACCACCCGGCGTGCCTTCGCCCGATGATGCAACCCGCCGTTCCATTCGGGACGGGACCGGGCGCGTTCGGACGGAGACACCTCGCCCGCGAGCAAACCCTCGGCGCCGAGCAGGTGGGCCAGCGCGACGCCCCCCAGCCCGCCGCCGGTCGACCAGAGGAAGCGTCGACGATCGATCTGGGATTTGTTCATGATCAGCCTCAATCGACGAACAGAAATTCATTCGCATTGAAGAGCAATCGACAGGCGTTCGCCAGGCCGTGCGCTTGAACGTAGCCGGATAGCACGCGAAACTCATCCGGGCGCGACGGCCGGCCCATCGCTCGCTCGAACGCCGAGGCGATCCGATCGGCGGGTTCGTGGATCTCGGCCTCCAGACGACGCGCCAGCACGCGAGACTCGCGGATCACGAAGGCGTCGTTGAGCATCGCGAGTGCCTGGAGCGCCGTGATCGTGGTCGAGCGGACGGGCGTGTTCTGGTTCGGGTC
Organism: Planctomycetales bacterium; assembly: GCA_027435495.1. GTDB lineage: Bacteria > Planctomycetota > Planctomycetia > Isosphaerales > Isosphaeraceae > JAKAUH01. The sequence goes on along the minus strand of DAHZZC010000260.1, from coordinate 6,235 downwards.
GGCGCCGTCGAGGCATTCGAGGAACGGGTCGGGGACGCTCCGGACGATGAATCGATAGACGGCCCGGCGGTGCGTTCCGGGATGGTCGAGCACCCCGGGCGCGGTGTGATCGTAGATCGGCGAGTGATCATCCTTGAAGAAAAACGGTTCGTAACCGGGTCCGCCCATCCTCGGGTCGAGGTCGCCGCTGACGAGCAGGACGCCGTCGCGCAGCTCCTCGGCGTCGAGCCGACGGCGATTCATCCGCCAGAGCAGGCGGTTATCGGCGTCTCGGCGGGCGAATTCGGCGTTGTCGCTCGAGGATTGACGGTACACCGAACTGGTCACGATCCGGCGATGAAGCGCCTTGAGCGTCCCGCCGTCGCGCAGTTCGACGGCCAGCCAGTCGAGTAGCTCGGGGTGGGTCGGCGTGGCACCGTTGCGGCCGAAGTCGTTGGGCGTCTCGACGAGTCCCCGGCCGAAGTGGTACTGCCAGACCCGATTCGCGATCGATCGCCAGGTCAGCATGTTGGCCGGATTCACGATCCAGTCGGCGAGAGCGGCGCGTCGGGCGCCCTCGTCTTCCGTCGCGGCGAACGCGGAATCCAGTCCCGGGACACAGGCGAGCGAGCCCGGCCCGACGACCTCGCCCGGCTGCTCGACCTCGCCGCGGTGCAGGACGGCGATCGTCCTCGGCGAACGTGGGAGGACCGAGTAGACCCGCTCGCCCGGTCCGATCGCTTTTTCCTCGCGATCGATCCGGGCGATCTCGGTACGGGCGGCCTCGCGGGCGGTTTTCAGGGAGCGATCGATCGACCGTTCCGTGAGTTGACGGCGGAGCCGGCCCCGCTCCTGGATCGCCGCGAGCAGGGCCAGGCGACGCAGCTCCGAAGGGTCGTCGAGGGCCGGCCGGACGTGTCGGCTGTCGAAGCCGTCGACCAATCGGGAGCGGCCCCAGCGGCCCAGCTCGATCGAGTCGAGCGCGGCGACCGGCACCCCTCGCGCCCGGTTGCGCCCGCCCGAAATGACCTCCAGCTCGGCGAGAGCGAAGACGTAGTCGTCCAGCCGTTTCCAGAGCCGGGTGGCCGTCACCCGAACATAACGCGCCGGCCGCCCGCCCGCGCGGACGACGTACGGCCGATCCTCGCCCGGCTCGTCGTCGGGCCGCTCCTCCTCGGCGACGATCGAGGTCCGCCCCGGCGGGAAGGTCGGATCGTCGGAGACCTCCACGCGAAACCGCCGAGGGAAGCCGAAGCCGGGCGTATCGGGGAAGTCGACCGGCCGCGCCGGGATCAGCCGGATCTCATCGATCGTGACCGGCCGGCTCAGGTCCAACTGGACCCAGGCCGTCGCCTCGGGCGTCGGATGGATCGACGAGTGATAACCATTACCGTCGCTCGGCGCTCCCGCTTTCCCCGGAGGCAAGGCGGCCAGCTCGCGTCGGGCCGAGGCCATCTCGGCGTCGAGCCGGGCCCGTTCCGGACCGGCCGCCTCGGCGATCCGGTGGTCGATCTCCCGAAGCCGATCGACGGCCGCGCGGCGGGCCTCGGCCAGTTCCGCGCGTCGGCGATCGGTCTCGCGCGTCTCGTAGAGGCGGTCGCCACGCTCGACCCCGGCAAAGACCGCCTGGAGCCGGTAATAATCGCGCTGGGGGATCGGGTCAAACTTGTGGTCGTGGCACCGGGCGCAGTGGACCGTCAGGCTGATGAACGTCGACATCGTACTGGAGACCATGTCGTCGCGGTCGAGCAGCCGCGTTTTGGCCTTCTCGATGGTCCCCTCCGCCAGCTCGGCATGACCGACGAAGTCCCATGGTCCCGCGGCGACGAACCCGGCGGCGATCACTCCGCGCGGCTCGCCGGGCTCGATCACGTCGCCGGCGATTTGCTCGCGGACGAACCGGGCGTACGGGATATCCTCGTTCAGCGCCCGGATCACGTAATCGCGATACGGCCAGGCATGATCGCGGCGCTTGTCCTTATCGTATCCATGAGTGTCGCCGTAATGGGCGATGTCGAGCCAGTGTCGGCCCCATCGCTCGCCGTATCGGGGCGAGGCGAGTAATCGGTCAACCAGGCGCTCATGGGCATCGGGCGTTGGATCGTTGAGAAATCGGGCGATCTGGTCGGGCGTCGGCGGCAGGCCGTGCAGGTCGAGGGTGAGGCGCCGGATCAGAGTCCGCCGATCGGCCTCGGGGCTGGGGTGCCATTTTTCCGCTTCGAGCCGGGCGAGGAGGAAGGCGTCGATCGGCGTTCGGACCCATCCCCGATCGCGGACCTGCGGCACCATCGGCCGGGCGAGCGGTCGAAACGACCACCACGATTGGCCCTCGAATCGCCGGTCCTTCAGCACGAGACCCGCCGGCCAGTGCGCCCCCTGCTCGACCCATCGCCGGAGGCCCTCCACCTGAGCGACCGTCAGGGGCTTCTCCTTTTGCGGCATCTCGGGCGAATCGCCCGAAATCATCTCGACGAGCAGGCTCTCGGCCGGCTGGCCCGGGACGATCGCCGGTCCGTTCTCTCCGCCCCGGAGCGCGGACTCGCGCGAGGCCAGCGAGAGCCCGCCCCTGGCGGTCTCGCTCCCGTGGCATCGCAGGCAACGGCGCTCGAGGATCGGCGCCACCCGCTCGCGGAAATCGCGGTCGGGCTCGCCGGCGGTCGCGATCCTGGAGGGAGCGATCGCGAGCAAGAGCCCCGCCCAGAGCCCGAGGCACCTCGTCCGGCCCATCTCGCTTCTCCCCAGCCCCGATCATCCCAAGGAATCGTTCTCTTGCAAGGTAAGGGCATCGGGAAGGCAGCGTCAAGCGTCCGGAAGACCGCCGCAGCCCCCTGGACATCGACGGCCGCCGACAGGTCCAATACGGTTCTTCTCCCGTTCGACGCCACCCAGACGCCACCAGACGACGAGGCGAACCATGATGTGGACGACTCGATCCGGTCCCCGCGCGGCGGTCCTCCTGCTCCTCCTCGCGGCAACGGCGACCGCGACCGCGGCCGAGAAGACCTCGAAGATCCGGCTGAACACCGTCGGCTACCTTCCCGGCCACCCGAAGCAGGCCACCATCGCCGCCGCCTGCCGGACGTTCCAGGTCATCCACGCCATCGACCATTCCAAGGCCTTCGAAGGACAAATCACCGGACCGATCGACGACATCGATACAGGCGAACGGGTCCATATCGCCGACTTCTCCGCGCTCCAACAACCGGGAACGTACCGGCTCCGCGTCGAGGGCGTCGGAGACTCGGCGCCGTTTCGGATCGCGGCCGACGTCTACCGGGCGCCGTTCGTCCTGGTGACGCGTGGGATGTTTCTCTGGCGATGCGGAACCGCCGTTCGCGGCGAGCACTCAGGCGACGTCTTCGAGCACGCCGCCTGCCACCTCGAAGACGGCTGGCTCGATGTTGTGGAGGGCCGACACGAGCGCAGGGACGGTGTCGGCGGCTGGCACGATGCCGGCGATTACAACAAGTACACCGTCAACGCCGGGATCACGGTCGGTTCGATGCTCCGCGCCTGGGAAGACTTCGGCCCCTCCCTCCGGACGATCCGGCTCGATATCCCCGAGTCGTCCAACGCGACCCCCGACCTCCTCGACGAGCTGCGATGGGAGGTCGAATGGCTCCTCAAGATGCAGGCAGCCGACGGATCGGCGTATCACAAGCTGACCACCCGTCAATTCGGCGCCTTCGTCCCGCCCGAGGACGAGAAGACGCCCAGATTCTTCACGTCCTGGGGGACCGCGGCGACGGCGGACCTCGCCGCGATCCTGGCGCAGGCCTCGCGAAACCTCCGTCCGAACGACCCGGCATTTGCCGACCGATGCCTCGCCTCGGCGCGCAGGGCCTGGGCGTTTCTCGAAGCCCATCCGAACGACCACCGACCCGACCTGAAGGGCTTCCGGACCGGCGGATACCAGACAGCCGACCCCGACGATCGACTCTGGGCCGCGGCTGAGCTCTGGGAGACGACCGGCGACGCCGCGATACTGCGCGACCTCGAGCACCGAATCGCGACCGCCGACGCCCGGGTCGACGTCGATTTCGACTGGTCCGAGGTCCGTAACCTCGGCCTGCTGACCTACCTTTTCTCAAAGCGGCCCGAACGCGATCCGAAACTGTTGACGAACCTGAAGCGAAACCTGGTCACCACGGCCGATTCGATCGTCGCGGCGGCCGGCGAGGGCGGATACCGGCGCCCCCTCGGGCGTCGCTATTACTGGGGCTGTAACGGCTCGGTCGCCCGCCAGACGATGATCCTGCGGGCGGCGTACCGGGTCGAGCCGAGGCAGGATTACCTCGAAACGGCGCTCGACGCGTTGAATCATCTTCTGGGTCGAAATGTCTACGGTCGATCGTTTGTGACTGGCCTGGGCGACCGGCCGCCGATGCACCCGCACGACCGGCGATCGGGGGGCGACCGGGTGCCGGCGCCCTGGCCGGGCTACCTGGTCGGCGGCCCGCACCCGACGGCCTCAAGCTGGCGCGACGACCAGGGTGATTACCGAACCAACGAGATCGCGATCAACTGGAACGCGGCCCTGATCTACGCGATGGCCGCCGCGCTCGATGCCGACCCTGGCCCACCTTGAGTTCGTCCCGAGATCCGCCTCAAGTGAAGGGAGCATGCGATGAATCTTGATGTAGAGGACTTATCCGATCGGATCGACATCCTGAAGGGAGACATCACTGTACTGGAGGTGGACATGATTGTGAACGCGGCGAACGAATCGCTGCTGGGTGGAGGCGGAGTGGACGGAGCGATCCACCGGGTCGCGGGCCCGGGATTACTGGCGGAGTGCCGGGCGCTGGGCGGATGTCCGACGGGCGAGGTCCGGCTGACAGCCGGCCACAACCTTCCCGCACGGTACATTGTCCACGCGGTCGGGCCGATCTACCAGGACGGCCGCCAGGGCGAGCCGGACCTGTTAAGATCGTGCTACGAGGGGGCCCTGCGACTGGCCGAACAGCACGGGGTCCATGCGATCGCGTTTCCGTGCATTTCGACGGGTGCGTATGGATACCCCAAGGAGGAGGCGTCTCGGATCGCGGTGGAGACGGTCGTCCACTGGCTGAGCGAACACAAGGCCCCGCGCCAGGTGATCTTCTGCTGCTACGAGGCGGTCGACGCGAAGCTCTACGTGAAGCGGCTGGACGCGATCTTTCACCCCGAAGATTAAGTGGAAAATCTCGGGATTGCATCGCCCGGCATCCGACGCTAAGATTGTTCTGACACGCGGCGAAGAGCGGCGGAAGACCTTCCAGGCTTCTATCTGTCGTTCGTTCACCAGACCCAGACGGGGGATTAGCTCAGCTGGGAGAGCGCTTGCATGGCATGCAAGAGGTCAGGGGTTCAAATCCCCTATCCTCCACTCCAAACTCGAAGAAGCGAAAGGACTTGCAGCGACAGGTTCTTGTGACGATCGATGACGATCGTTTTGTGACGATCACCGAATCACAAGCGTCCGGCTCGGATGATCCCGTGATCCTCCCGAATGCCGCCCGTCACGCCGCTAGAACAAGGCGGGGGAAGTCTGGGACAACGCCTTCCGTGCCGCTTCGGCATACTTCTCGGTGATCTCGAAGCCGAGGGCCTGGCGTCCGTTCTCCACCGCCACCACCAACGCCGTACCGGTCCCGCAGAATGGGTCAAGGACGATTCCACCCCTCGGACAACTGCTGAGGATGCGGGGACGGATGAGGGACTGGGGGAAGGTGGCACTGTGGCCGTTCGTCCCGGCCACCACGTTGACCTTCACCACGTCGTGGCCCGGTTGCTCGACTTCATCGAGATCGTAGAAGTACGAGGCCCGGCCCTCTGTCGGCTTCTTCACGAAATGGAAGAAGTGTTCGTGCGTCAGGGGGAGTCGGTCCCTCTCATGGCGGGGTGGGACGTTCGGCTTGTACCAGATCAGATCGTTCCGCAGTATCCACGGGCGATCCTGCATCTTGATCGCCGTTCGGGCGGGGATCATCAAGAGTTGCTTCTCCTGACGGTAGCCGCCCATCGGTGTCCGACGGCGCTCCCGATCCGCACCGGCCATCCCCTGCCGGCCCTTGTCCCGGATGCTCGACCACCGGGCGAAGTAGGTGTCCCCGATGTTCAGCCATAGGCTGCCGTCCGGCTTGAGCACCCTCCACGCCTTCCACAGAATCTCGGCGATGTTCGACGTGTACCAGTCGGGGATCGGCTCCATCCCGAGACATCCGCCGTGCTCCCTGTACCACCGGTACGTGGGGACCGCATGCTTGTCATGCTT
>DAHZZC010000259.1 GCA_027435495.1 Planctomycetales bacterium | reverse complement strand
GGGCCCCGGCCTCCTGGCGACGCCCCGGCCTCCGGGCCGCCCACCGCTGGATGATGGAGCACTGCGAGGACACCGACGGCCTCGGCGCCATCTTCCCGCCGATGGTCTACGCGATCATTGCGCTGAAGTGCCTCGGGTACGCCGATGACTCGCCCGAGGTCCAGTGGGCGATGGAGCAGCTCGACGACCTTCAGATCGCCGAGGGGGACCGGATTCGCCTTCAGCCCTGCGTCTCGCCGGTCTGGGATACCGCCATCGCGACGATCGCGATGGCCGACGCCGAGTTGCCTGCCTCGCACCCTGCCTGGGGCCGCGCGATCGACTGGCTCCTGGCGAAGGAGTTGCGTGGAGCCGGTGACTGGGCCATCAACGGGCCGAAGGTCGAGCCAACCGGTTGGCACTTTCAGTTCCACAACAAGTTCTATCCCGATCTCGACGACAGCGCCATGGTCATGCTAGCGCTGAATCGGTCGCCGATGGCGGCCGACCCGGCGGTCGAGGCCGCCACCCGCCGCGGTATCGACTGGCTCCTGGCAATGCAGAACCGCGACGGAGGCTGGGCCGCCTACGATGTCGACATTGACAACCAGGTGCTGACCAAGCTTCCTTTTGCCGATCACAACGCGATGCTCGACCCGAGCTGTGCCGACATCACCGCGAGGGTCATTGAGCTGATGGGAACGCTCGGCTATTCGCTCGATCATCCCTCGGTGTGCAGAGCCCTCGACTACATCTGGCGGAACCAGGAGCCCGAAGGTTGCTGGTACGGTCGATGGGGGGTGAACTACATCTACGGGACCTGGCAGGTCCTTCAGGGCCTGGCGACCATTGATTATCCAATGGATCGCCACGAGATCCAGCGGGCCGTTGCCTGGCTGGAAGCGACGCAGCAGCCGGACGGGGGCTGGGGCGAGACCTGCCGGACCTACGACGATCCCTCGCTCAAGGGGACCGGAGATCCCACCCCATCGCAGACCGCCTGGGCGGTTCTCGGTCTGATCGCGGCTGGCCGGGCCGAAACGCCGGCGGTCCGCCGCGGGATCGAGTACCTGCTCGCCCAGCAAAATGCGGATGGCTCGTGGGACGAGACGTCTTACACAGGGACAGGATTCCCCCGGGTCTTCTATCTGGCGTACCACTACTATCGAATCTACTTCCCGCTAATGGCGATCTCCCGGTATCGGGCGGCCCTGGAACGCGGGGCCCAGTCCAGCACCCCCGCACTGGCGAGCCGGGTGCCAGCCCAGCCTCTTTCGCCGGACGCCTGACCTGACCATCCCCACGAATGGACAACCGCGTGCGACGGCTCGATCGATCAGGGACGATCGCCGCCGAACAACTTCGACCCCACGTGCCAAGGAGGCCGCCTCGATGCGATTCCCTCTGCCGATGACCACGCGGATCGCCAAGCACGTCGTGCGCAAGCGGTTCGTTGAACGGGCCGGCAAGTTCCCGATGGTCCTGATGCTCGAGCCGCTCCACGCCTGCAACTTGACCTGCACGGGCTGCGGCCGAATCCGCGAGTATGAGACAACGATCAAGCAGCGGCTCAGCCTCGAGGAATGCCTCGCGGCCGTCGATGAGGCCGATGCCCCGGTCGTCTCGATCTGCGGCGGCGAGCCAATGATCTATCCGGCCATCGGCGAGTTGGTCGCGAAGATCCAGGAGCGCAAGAAGGTCGTCATCCTCTGCACCAATGGAATGTTCACCCGCAAGCGATTGCATGAATTTACACCAAGCCCGACGTTCTTCTTCAACGTCCACCTCGACGGGATGCGCGAGAATCACGATATCGCCGTCGAGCGCAAGGGGGTCTTTGACGCGGCGATCGACGGGATCAAGGCAGCGAAGGAGGGCGGGTTCCTCGTCTGCTCGAACACGACGGTCTTCCATGAGACCGACATGAACGAACTGGATGAGCTGTTCGGCTACCTGACGCAGCTTGGCGTCGACGGCTTCATCATCTCGCCGGCGTACAGTTACTCAGCCGTCGCCACCAAGGAAATCTTCATGACCCGTGAGGACATCCGGGCGAAGTTCCAGGCGGCCGAGGCCATGTTCCGCAAGTATCGCTTCCACACCTCGCCGCTGTACCAGGAGTTTCTCCAGGGGAAGCGCGAGATGCAATGTACCGCCTGGGCCAGCCCGACGCGGAACATCAAGGGCTGGAAGGGTCCCTGCTACCTGATCACCGACACCCACCACGAGTCTCTCTCCGACCTGATGGAAAAGACCGAGTGGGAAAAGTTCGGCCATGGCAACGACCCGCGATGCCAGGATTGCATGGTCCACGTCGGGTACGAAACTGGGGCCGCGGTCGGGGTCAACAACCGGCTCGGTGATCTCTTCAAGACGATCAAGTGGCAGATGAGCTAACGGAAACGGTGTCACCTCGACGATGAGCCCGGGCGATCGAGCTTCAGGTGCGGGACGGGTCGTGCGTGGCGGGGTCGCGCCCGCACCCGTCCCGGCCGATGTTGGGATCGTCGCGGCGATGTCGATGGAGGTTGGCTACCTGGTCGACCAGCTCCGGAGAGTCCGGAAATATCACGCAGCGTCGATACCGGTGATCGAGGGGGAACTGGGCGGGAAGATCGTCGCGATTGCTCTCGGCGGTATGGGCCGCAAATCGGCCCGGCTTGCCACCTCCATCCTCCTTGACGGTCATCGGCCGAGCTGGGTTATCTCGGCGGGCTTCGCCGGGGCGCTGAGTCATTCTCTCAACCGGTATGACGTGATCCTTCCGGCCGAGGTGATCGACCTGGAAGGGCAGCGATACTCCATCGATCGGCCGAGTTCGATCAGCGGTCTCGGGTCCGAGCCCCGGACGCTAGCAACCGTCGACCGGGTGATCATCGACGCAGCCGAGAAGCGCCGGCTGCACGAGGAGACCGGCGCCGACCTGGTCGACATGGAGACCTCGGCGGTGGCCGATATCTGCGCACGGCGACTCGTCCGGTTCCTTTCGGTCCGGGTTGTCAGCGACGACGCGAGGAGCGACCTGCCGCGCGAGGTCGCCTCGCTGATCTCGAAGACGGGTAGCTACCGGATTGGGGCGGCACTCCGGGCCATCTGGAACCGCCCCTCTAGCGTGAAGGATTTCTGGTCGCTCCAGGAGCAGGCCCTTGAGGCCGCCGACCGACTGGCGACATTTCTGGTACGCTGCCTGAGCGAACTTCCCGCGTAAGAACAGGCGCGAACCCGGTCAATCGTTACTCGCGAGACTCGCGATAGGTTCGCTGAAGCTCGATCTGCGATCGCAATTCAGCATCATCCGCACCGTCGACAGAGCCCCAGGACAGTGGGAAGGAAGACCGGACGGCCGGCATTGCAGACGGTAATGACCCGGTGGCCTCATCCGGCAAGTGAGGGAGCCGGGCGAGGTCCCAGATGCTCGGAAAGCCGTCGGGATCCGTGATTTCGGCGGCCCGGATGATCATCTTCAGGCAGTCGACCTCGGCCGAATCGGTCGAGATGATCAGCGTCGGAATCCCATGATGGTGGACCCGAATCCGCTCGGGAGTCACACCCGCGTGGATCAACCAGCGCCGGGCGCGGTCGAGGGTTTCGGAATGCGCGAACGCATGCGTAAGGTAGCGCATTTTTATGGCTCCGAATGACCAGACTTGGGACGGTCGGAGTACGCCAGGGCCAAACGTGTTCGTCCCAGCCCCTACGGGCTGGTAAAGAAGCGGCTCATGCCGACTTCAGGAATCATCCTACACACGGATACGTCGTAAAGGAATGGGGAGTTCGCGACACGAACGGATTTTTTCGTCGTGAAGCCGCCGAGTGCGCAAGCGTGCAGGAAGGGGCGAGCAAAGACTCGGGCTTATTTCGCGGGAGTCGCGGGAGTCGTGGGAGCGACCGGACGCGGGACCGACTGCCGGACCGGCTTGTTCAGGATCAGCGAGCGAGACGACGACTGCATCGTCGGAACCGGTTTCTTGAGCAGGCTCTCGACGCCCATGGTCGCCAGGCCGGTGATCAGGGCCATGGTCGCCAGGCCAAGGCCCAGGCCATGCCAGGGGTGGAACTGAAAGATCAGCACGAAGACGCCGAACCAGACGATCCCCTGAAGAATCGTCCAGGTAATATTCGATGTGAACATCGTCTCATAGGATGCTGCCAGGCCGCGAACGCGGAGGATCGTGAGCAAAAGGGCGAGGAGGAGTGAGCCACCGGCGATCTTCAGGCCGGCGTGTGGGGTCACCTCGTCGTAGAGCTGGTCCTGGCCGATCTCGACGACCACGAAGCAGGCGACGAACAGGACAAGCCAGTAGATCAGCAGAGGCAGGATGAACGTCCACATAGCCGGGCGACCCGCATCTTGACCGAAGGTGACCTCTTAGACCGATCGAGCTTTCTCTATCTTACCTGCGACGCCGCCGCGAGGCCACCGGTGCCTGGCGGTTTTCCCCGGTTCTGTTATTATGGCGGGCGATACGCGACGGCCATCGCCGTCCGATTGCGCGGGAGACTTCGATGATCCGCATCAGTGCCTTTGCCGACGAGATTTCGCAGGATCCCCAGGAGCAGGTTGACGTCCTGAACGGGCACGGGATCCGGGCGATCGAGTTCCGGGCGATCCACGGGACCAATGTTCTCGACCTCTCGGAGGCGCAGCACGCCGCCTTCCGCGACCTGCTCGTCTCGCGCGGGTTTGAGCTCAGCGCAATCGGTTCACCGATCGGGAAGATCCGGATTACGGATCCGTTCGGCGAGCACCTCCAGCGATTCGAGCGGGCGATGGAACTGGCCGAGTTCTATGAGGCGCCCCGGATTCGAATCTTTAGCTTCTACATGCCGCCAGGTGACGACCCCGCCTCCCATCGAGACGAGGTCCTGGCTCGGATGTCGGAACTGGCGAGACGCGCCACCGATCGGGGAATCACGCTCTTGCTTGAGAATGAGAAGGGGATCTACGGGGACACCGCGGCGCGGGTACTCGATCTCCTCGAATCGGTCGGCTCACCGGCGCTCCGGCACGCGTTCGACCCGGCGAACTACGTCGAGGTCCGCCAGCCAATCGACGACGCCTGGGCACGACTCCGGCCGTTTGTCACCCACTTCCACGTCAAGGATTACGACGCGAACCTCGAGCGGAACGTCCCCGCCGGCGTCGGCGACGGTCAGATCCCCCGGCTGATCCAGGAGGCGGTCGACTCAGGTTATGAGGGCTTCGTGGTCCTGGAGCCGCACCTGACAATCGCCGGTCTCTCGTCGGGGTTCACCGGGCCGGAGCGATTCGCCGAGGCGGTCGCCGCCCTCAAGGGGATCCTCGACGAGCGCAAGATTGCTTACTCCTGAGACACAAGCCAGTCTCTCAATACGTATCCATCCGGAGTCCACGACCATGAGCGACCAAATGCGGAATCGAAGGGCCTTCCTCAAGTCAACGGCGGCTGGAGCGGCGATCCTCGGGCTCGGCGCACGCGGGACGTGGGCCGGCGAGCCGACCGGCAACCCCGGAGCCGGCAAGATCGGCGACTTCAAGATCTCGCTGGCCGAGTGGTCCATTCACAAGGCGCTCTTCAACAAGGACGTCTCGGAGAAGGAGTTCGGCAAGGTCGTCACCAACCTCGACTTCCCCCAGATCGCTCGCGACTTCGGCTGCGAGGGCGTCGAGTTCGTCAACCAGTTCTTCAAGGACCACGCCCACGACTCGGCCTACCTGAAGGACCTGAAGGCGCGTGCCAGTGACGTCGGCGTCACCTGCGTCCTGATCATGATCGACGGTGAGGGCGACCTCAGCGCGAAGGACCAGAGCCATCGCAACAAGGCCGTCGACAACCACAAGAAATGGGTCGATGCGGCCGCGGCGCTCGGTTGCCACGCGATCCGAGTCAATACTGGGAGCCACTACAGCCCCAGCAACGTCTCCGATGTCGCCGAAGCGTGTGGCCGGCTCACCGAGTACGGCCAGAACCACGGAATCAAGATCATCTGCGAGAACCACGGCGGTCCGTCGAGCAATCCCGACGCAATGCTCGCGTTGATGAAGGCCGTGGATAAGCCGACCTTCGGCACACTCCCCGATTTCGGCAACTTCCCCCGCCAGGGCGGCAAGTACGCGATCGACGTCTACGACGCGATCGCTCGGATGATGCCCTACGCCAGGGGCGTCTCGGCCAAGAGCTACGACTTCGACACCGAGGGCCGCGAGACAATGCTCGACTACGCCCGCATCCTCAAGATCGTCACCGACGCCGGTTACAACGGCTTTGTCGGCATCGAGTACGAGGGTGGGCGCCTCAGCGAGCCCGAGGGGATCAAGGCGACCAAGAAGCTCCTCGATTCGCTTCGAGACGCCTCCTACCAGCCCCGGAACGCCTGATCGGCGATCCCCTTGAGAGCCGGGGCCGCCCGCCGCGGCGGCCCCTCTCTCCACGCTTCACTTGACCTCAATCGGTCCTGCCCGTAAGGTAGGCCCCGATTCGGAACAGGACTGACCGCCTGGAGGGTGCGTCGACTGTCCCGAGCAGGACCGTCGCAGCCGCGAGGTCCGAGAACTCCGCGACCTTATCGCGAGGGATGGAACCCTTGACGATCGACCGAACACATATCGTCGTCCTCAACTACAACGGCCGGACCTGGCTCGAGCGTTGCCTGCCCTCGATTCGCGAGGCCGCGGCGCGGGCGGCGGTCCCCTGCCCTGTCACGGTTGTGGACAACGGCTCAACGGATGATTCGGTCGAACTGGTCACGCGCCAATGGCCGGATGTCTGGGTAGTCCGCGAGAAGAACTCTGGCCTCGCCTCATTCAACCGGGTCCTCTCTCGGATGAACGAGTCGGTGGTCCTGCTTCTGAATAGCGACATCCAGCTTGCGCCGGATGCAGTCGGCCCGCTGCTGGAGCCGTTCCAACGCCACGACGACGTTCTCTTCACCGCACCGCTCTGCTGGGCCTTCGATGGGCGGACGTACGAGGGAATGCGGACCCGCGTTCGGAGCCGGTTCGGACTGGTCCAGGGAATGTGCCGGGTGCCAGGTCACGAACAGGCGGCGAAGATACCCGACCTGACCGCCTCGGCCGGTCCAGTGCTGGCCGTCGATCGTCGGCGGTTCCTGGAAATCGGCGGCTACGACCCGATCTATTTCCCTGGGCGGATTGAGGACCTTGACCTCGGTTTCCGCGGCTGGATGGCCGGATTCCGTGGCTATTACGTTCCCGAGTCGATCGCCTACCATCGGGGCTTCGGCACCTTCGAGACGGAAGTGGGCCTGGCGCGTTCCGAGCGACTTGCCCGGCGGAACACGCTCCTCTTCATGTGGAAGAACACCGCAGGTCCGCGACTGGTGAAGCATCTGCTCTGGTTGCCGATCCGCGTCGCTGGGGCGGTGGCTCGAGGGCAGTTCGGATTTGCAGCTGCCACGTTTGAGGCACTCGCCCGGCTCGACCGCGTTCTGGAAGCGCGTCGGGCGTGGCCTCTCCGGGGTGCGGAGTGGGTCGTCCGGCAAGAGGCCTTCTACCGCCATTTTCGCTGGTAGCGGGCCGACCACGACGACTCACGGATCACGCGGAGCGATTCACGAGGGTCTTGCCTGACCAGACGCAAGGAGGCGTTTGGATGCCATCCCGGCCGATCCACCTGGCGATCGACGCCCGCCCGCGCGGACCCCACGGCCCGATCGCGGCCGAGGTCGTGCTCGGCCGATCGATGATCGGCCACCTCACCGACCTGGCGCTGGAGCTAGCGCCCGAGGGCGAGTCGGTGGCCGTCCACGCTCGGCCCGAGGAGCATCGCGTCCTCAGCGACCTGGTCGGCGACCATGCTCGTGCCAGGCTGATCCTGCTCTCGGGACCTCCCCGAGCCGACGCTGCAGTCCTCCGCGCCGATCGCTATTACGACCGGGCCCGGCTCCGTCGCCGGCTGGTCCGCGGCGGCTCGCCCGAGTCAGCCGTGCTCTGGCGACTCGACGGCCCCGAATCGCTCCGATCGGCCGACGAGGAATTAACCCGCCGCCTGACCTATCAACCGATCGGCAAATACTGGGCCTTCCCGATCGCCGATCGACTGGCACGAGCCCTCTGCCCGACCCGCATCCGGCCAAACGCCGTAACGGTGGCCGCGGCCAGCTTGATGCTCGTCGCCTCGGCGATCGTCGCGACCGGGATCGAGTCCACAACCGCGGCGCTCACTGCGGCCACCGCAATGGCCGTGGCGCTGGTACTGGACACGTCCGACGGACGCCTCGCCCGACTCCAGGGGACAGCGAGCGCCTTCGGTCGGTGGCTGGACGAATTCCTCGACGAGATGGTCGACCTGATCCTCCACGCCGCGATCGCCTGGTCGACCTTCGCCCGGGACGGCCGACCGGCCTGGCTCTTGCTCGGAATGGCGTATGTCTCGGGGAAATACCTGTTCCGCATACAGTCGTCACTCAGCGAGGAACTGGAGCGCCGGGCAAATTCGCCGACGCCCGCGATCCCTCCGCGACGGGGCGGGCTGGCCTCGATCGTGCGCGCGATAGGCCATGCCGACCTGCGATGGCATCTCTGGATCGTCCTCGCCGCTCTTGGGAGGCTCGACGTGGCGCTGGCAGTTTATGCGACCTATTTCCCGGTCCGTGCCCTGGGCTCGGCGATCCGGAAGGGGTGGCGCCATGCCTGAGCCGCGGATCAGCGTGCTGGTGGTCGCTCGCGACGAGGCCGACAACCTCGCCGATTGCCTGGCCGCCGCCGGATGGGCCGACGAGCGGGTTGTGGTCGTCGACGCTGAGAGCCGCGACACGACCCTGGAGATCGCCCAGCGACTCGCCGATCGTGTCGCCGTTCGACCATTCGACGACTTCGCCAGCCAGCGCAACGCCGCCCTGGCGATGGCCACCGGCGACTGGGTCCTCTCCGTCGACGCCGACGAGCGAATCACACCCGGGCTTGCCAGCGAGATCCGCCAGGCGATCGCTGACGTCGACTCGCCAACCGTCGGCTATCGCATCCCCATCCGAAGCGAGATTCTCGGTCGGCCGTTCGGATATTCCGGGACCCAGCACGACCACCCGCTCCGTCTCTTCCGGCGCGATTCTGGCCAGTGGGTGGGCCTCGTCCACGAAATTGTCGACCTAAGGGGACCCGAGGGCACCCTCCTCGGCGAGCTCCGGCACCGGACGATCCCTACGATGTCGACGTTCCTCGCAAAAATCGACCGGTACACAACGCTGGAGGCCGAAGGACTCGCGGCGAGCCCTCGGTCGTTTCGGGTGATCGATCTGACCCTCCGACCGGCCTGGATCTTCGTGAAGCTCTATGTCTTCAAGCAGGGATTCCGAGACGGGATGGAAGGCTTTTTGTTCTGCCTTTTCTCGGGCGTCTCGGCGACGGTCCGGGCCTGGAAGCACCGCGAGCTGACCCTCGCCAGGAGGGCCACATGATCGCCATCGACGGGCAGGAAGCCCTGGTCGCCGCCCGGTTCGACGAACTGCGGTCCCGGTTCAAGCCCGAGGTTGCCAACGACGATCCTCGCGTGCGCGGGATCCTGGCGTGTCTGGGACCTGTCGACGGACTCCAGGTCCTCGACCTCGGCTGCGGCAAGGGGCGATTCGCTCGCATCCTGGCCGATCGAGGTGCCCGGGTGGTCGGGCTGGATGTCTCGCCGGGGATGCTTGCCGCCGCCCGATCGGTAGGGCTCGACTGCGTTCTTGGATCAGCGCGTCGGCTGCCATTTCCTACGTCGAGCTTTGACGCCGTTCTCGCGGTCGAGGTCTTCGAGCACCTCGGGCCGATCGCCGTTGACGAGGCGATCGCCGATGTCTGTCGAGTGCTCCGGCCGTGCGGGACATTCGTGTTGATCGATAAGAGTGCCTACGCCCTGAACGCCCGACGGCCCTGGCTCCCGGCCCTGGCCGTCAAGTGGATCGACCAGCGACGCGGGCGCTGGATGTATCCCGCCGGTGGACTGGTCCGCGAACGATGGTTCCGCCCCGGCGCGATGCGACGCCGCCTTGGCCGATCCTTCGCCGAGGTCCACGTCCGACACCTGCTGGCGAACGACGAGGCGGGCCGGTTCCCGTTCGAGGCGTTCCCGGCCGCTCGGCTCTTCGTCCTCTGGTCGGCCCGGTTACCGAAAGGGGGTCTTGCGTGAACCCGATCCACTCGACGATCCCCACAACCCTCCCGCTGCTCCTCTGGAACACACCGCCCGGCCTGGAGCAAATCCTGGCGCAGGAGGGCGTCCCGTTCGAGGTCGTTCGCGAACCGCACCCGATGGTTCTGCGCGGCGGGCGGTTTGTCCTGTACGACGGCCGGACGACCTCTCGCCTCGCCCTGGCGCCGTTGCTCTCGCCTGATCACTTTGCCATCGATGTCGACCACTTCCGTCGAGGCGAGCCGGTCGATCCCTTCTCCGCATTGGTCGACACAAGGGGGTCGAGGGCGTCGTGGTTTGTCGAGGGGAAGAAGTTGACCGAGCGCGTCGCCCGCCACGACAAGGGCTCGATCCGACGACGGCTCATCGGTCGACTCCGGCGCGAGGTGACTGAGGCAGGCGGCCTCTGGGTCCGCCTGGCCCCGTTCCCGCACCCGTATCGATCGGCCTTCAGCTTCCGGGCCGACCTCGACGAGCCGCTCGCCGACGACTACTTCCGATACGCAAAGGCCCGCGAGCCGCTGGACGACTGCTGCACGCACTTCGTCTGCACTGACGCCTACGCCCATCATCCCTCGGTCCTTCGCGACCTGCGCGACCGCGACGCACAATCGCATGGGCATTTCCACCACGTCTACCGGGATCCTGAGGCCAATCGGATCAACCTGGAGCGAGCACACCGGATCCTCTCTAGCTTCAGCCTCGATCCGAACGCATTCGCCGCACCCCACGGGCGGTGGAACCGAGGGCTGGACGACGTCCTGGAAGATTTTGGATATCGGTACTCGTCGGATTTTCAACTCGGCTACGACGACTTCCCATTCTACCCATGGAAGGGCGACCGCTTCTCCCGCGTGCTCCAGTTGCCGGTTCATCCGATCTGCGAGGGCCTCTTCGTGGAGGCTGGCCTCGACGACGAGCGAATCATTGGTGAGACGATTGCCGGTACGATCGCGGCACGACTCGATGCCGGCGAGCTGGCGATCGCCTACGGCCATCCTGAGCGCCGGCTTGGCCGGATGCCGGAGGTCCTGCGTATCCTGGCCGAGGCAGTGAGATCCGAGGCGCTGGTCTGGCGAACGACACTCTCCGAACTGGCCCGATGGTGGCGATGGCGAAGCGAGAGGAGGTGGGTCGTTGTCCCACTCGAGGGGAATCGGTTCGAGGTGCAGTTCTCGGACTGGAATACGGAATACGCGATCGCAATCGAAATCCACCGCGGCGACTTCTTCGCCTCGGTACCGCTGACGGGCCCGCGGATGTCGATGGGGCTCGATGGGCTGGCGTTCGAGCGGTCTGGAGACAAGCGTCCGATGCTGGCGCCTCCGGTCATTGAGCGCCAGGCTCCTAGCCTGAAGCAGGCGATCCGTCTGGCAATCGACTGGGAGACGGTGACGCCGATCGGCGAGATCCCAGACTCGACGCTGCCGAACCGGGTGAAGCGCGGGCTGAGACGATGGAAGCTTCGACGAGCGGAGGCCCACGCATGAGAAGCGCCCCAGGCCGCCGCCCAACCCCAAGGACCGACGCCGCCTGGCTGGCGTCGCGGAGCCGAGGTCGATCCCCTGAGGGGTGCGTTCTCCTGCACGCGCCGGCCCCGGCGTTCCAGGCACCCGGCGGGGGAGAAAACCAGCTCGTCCAGACGGGCCGCCACCTCGAGGCGCATGGAGTTCGCGTCCGGCTGTTCTCCCCCTGGACCGACCGCCTCGACGCAGCGCGAGCGCTGCACCTCTTTGGAATGTCGCGGGAAGGGCTCGATCTCGCCCGGCTCGCCCGGTCGCGTGGGGTCCCTGTGGTCCTCTCACCGATCTGCTGGTATCAGCCCCGGGCGATCGCCGCACTCGAGCCAGGACCAATGAAGAAGGCGATGGCACTCTCGGCGTGGGCGCTACGATCGATCGCACCCGGTATCCCCTCGTGGCGGCGCGACCTGCTCCGAGAAGCCGACGTAGTCCTGCCCAACTCGGAGGCCGAGGCCGATCAGCTTGCCCGACTCTTCGACGTCCCGCGCGATCGGATCAAGGTGGTGCCCAACGGCGTTCGGCCGTCGTTCGGGACGGCGTCGCCCGACCTGTTCCGCGACCGATGGGGTGGAGAGCCATTTGTGCTCTCAGTCGGGCGAATGGAGCCCCGGAAGAACACGCTCGGGCTGGCCCGGGCGATCGCCGAGTTGGGCCTGCCGATGATTCATATCGGCGACCCGGTGCCTGGCCGGGGCGATTACGCCCGTGCCTGCTGGAGAACGGGTCAGGGACTCGTAACCTGGATCGGCCGGCTCGACCACGACGACCCCTTGCTGGCCTCGGCCTTCGCGGCGGCCCGGGTCTTCGCCCTGCCAAGCTGGTTTGAAACGCCCGGCCTGGCGGCACTCGAGGCGGCCCTGGCTGGTGCCGCTGTCGCGATCACGCCGTTTGGCTCGACCCGCGAGTATTTCGGCGAGCAGGCGAACTACGCCCGGCCGGATCGACCCCGCGAGATTCTCCGGGCCATCCGCGACGGCTGGGACCGCGGGCCGGATCCTCGGCTGGCCCCGAGGATCGCCACCCACTACCTCTGGCCGATTGTGGCCCAGATCACGGCGGAGGTGTACGATCAGGTCGCCCGATAACCCCAGGCCCGTGACCATTGGGAAGTACCGCTACAGCAAGCTCCGCTGGCGGCTCCTGGTCCATGCGCTCGACGCGGTCGGGACCGCCCTGGCGGCGATCGCCCGACTGTTCCTGCCCGCTCCCCGGATTTCCGCCCCCGAGCGCATCCTCGTCATCCAGCTCGATCACCTGGGCGACGCCGTGCTCAGCACGCCACTGCTGGCCGAGCTACGATCGGCGTTCCCCGCCGCGATGATCGACGTACTGGCCTCGCCCAGCAATCACGAGGTATTCGACGGCGACCCGAACGTCGATCGTGTCTGGGTCGCCGAGCGAACCTGGTTCGAACGCAAGCCCGACCGGAGAGCCTTGTTCTCGGCGGTTTGGAAGCTCGGGTGGCAACTCCGATCGATCGGCTACGATCTCGGGATCGACGTCCGCGGCGACGTCCTGAGTGTCCTGGTCCTGGCACTGGCCGGCGTCCGGCGCCGGGTCGGTTGGGCTATGGGCGGCGGAGCGTTTCTGCTCACCGACGTCGCCGAATGGATCCCCGGCCGGCACGAGGTTCGATCGCGACTGGCCTTGCTGGAGCGGATGGGGATCGCCACTGACCCCGCCGCCGCCCGGGTGGACGTCCACGTCGAGGACGAAGACCGGGTCCTCGTGGCGCACCGACTCGACGAAGCTTGGCCCCGTCGCGGCGGCCCTCGACGCGCCGAGGTCCATGCCCGGGCCCTCCCAGCCGGCCACTCCGGGCCAAGATTGACGCGACGGCCCGCGCTCTCGCCGCCCTCCTCGATCTCAATGGCCGACGAGCCCGACTGGCTCCACGCCGATCGGTTCGCCCCCAGCCCCCCGATGCTTGCCGTTCACCTGGGCGCCGGCAACGCCGCAAAGCGATGGCCAACCCGGGCGTGGAAGGGATTGCTCGGCCGCTTCCTCGCAGATGGATGGCGGATCGTCGTGGTCGGTGGCACCGACGACCTGCTCCTCTCACGCGAGCTCCCACCGCACGATCGCCTCCTCGACTGGACGGGAAGCCTGACGGTCGCCCAGACCACGGCCCTGCTCGAACGGGCCGACCTCTTTATCGGTGCCGACTCCGGACCAGCCCACCTGGCGGCGTCGGCCGGCACCCTCTCGGTGATCCTCTTCAGCGGGACGAACCGTCCCCAACAGTGGCGGCCCTGGTCGCGGCACGCCTTGACCATTCGGCACCGGGTCTCCTGCCGCCCCTGCCACCAGAAGGTCTGCCCGCTCGCCGGACACCCCTGCATGACCGGCCTCAGCCCAGACCGCGTCTATCGGGCGTCGATGCGGTGGTGGGCGCGGACCCACCGCGCTGAGTCGCCGC
>DAHZZC010000258.1 GCA_027435495.1 Planctomycetales bacterium | reverse complement strand
GACTCACGGCGGTCGGTGATCGTTGGTGAGTCCCGTGCTGATCCGGGCCGACCTGGGCACCGTCGCGACCCAGAGACGCGTTGCGTCATCGAGGTGGGAACCAAAGCCGATGCATCCATTCGAAGAGTTCGGCGGGATCGTCAGGGCAGATGAGCCGATGGCGCATCGGAACTGGTTCCGGCTCGGTGGGCCGGCCGCCTACTTCGCCAGCCCTCGGAACCCGGACGAGCTGATCGCGCTGCTGAAGCGATGTCGCGACCAGGGTCTCCCGTTCCGCATCCTCGGTGGCGGCTCGAATGTCCTGGTCCGCGACGAGGGGGTCGAGGGTCTGGTGATCCTTCTGGAGAGTCCCCACTTTGCCGATGTGAAGGTCCGTGGCCCCATCGTCGAGGCTGGTGCCGCTGTCCCCATGACGGCGCTGATCTCGCAGTCGGCCCGGGCGGGACTTGCCGGCCTGGAGGTCCTCACCGGCATCCCTGGGACTGTCGGCGGTGCACTCCGTGGCAATGCCGGGGGGCGGCAGGGGGCCATTGGTCCGATTGTCCGTCGGGCGACGGTTCTCGACCCGGCCGACCAGATCCAGGTCCGCGAACGTGAGGTCCTCAGCTTCGCCGACCGAGAGTCCAACCTCGACGAACCGGTGATCCTCTCGGCCGAGTTCGAACTCGAGCCCGAGGACCCGGAATCCGTGGTCCGACGCATGCGGCGGATCTGGATCATCAAAAAGGAAAACCAGCCGTATGCCCACCAGCGATCCGGCTGCATCTTCAAGAACCCATCCCCGGATGTTTCCGCCGGTGCCCTGATTGAGCAGGCTGGCCTGAAAGGGACCCAGGTCGGCGGCGCGGAGGTCTCCGACCGCCACGCCAATTTTATTGTGGCACACCCCGGGGCCCGATCGGCCGACATCCTCCAGCTCATCGACCGGATCCGCCAACGGGTCTGGCAGCAGTTCGGCTATGAGCTGGAGCTCCAGATTCAGGTCTGGTAAGGGATCGATGCCCGGATCGACCGGCCACGGCGGATGGGGTCTCCCGATCGGGATGAGTCCAGCCGCGGGGGGATTCAGGTGATGGACCACCGCGAACCTCCGCCTCCTCTCGGCTTACCTGCGCCGGGTGGGGAGCGGCCCGATCGCCCCCGGATCCTCGCTCGACTGGCCTGGATCCTGGCCGCTCTTGCGATCGGATCGTGGGCCCTCTTTTTCCTCGCCCGCTCCGCACGAAACTGGCTGGCGGCCCAGGCCGCCTACCAGATCTCGTTTCGCTCGATCGAACTGATTCCGCCGCCGCCATCCTGGTATCGCGGTGGCCCGGAAGGATTTCTCGAAGCTCTCCGCCGACGCGCCCGGATGCCCGAGACCATTCCTTTGCTCGCGACCCGGGCCGACGAGATCGCCCGCGTCTTCGAGGGCAACAGTCCCTGGGTCGCGAAGGTGGACCGGGTCTACTTCCCTCCGATGGGCCTGGCCGTGACGCTCCGGTACCGGGAACCGGCCGCTCTGGTGAAGCCCTGGGACAGCGATCGATTGTACCTGGTGGATGCCTCCGCGATCCTCTTGCCGCCAGACGACCTCGACGAGGATCTCCGCCGCTTCGCCGAGCATCGGGGACTGGTCACGATCAACGGACCCGGCCTCTCCACACCGAGGGAACCCAGAGTCGGCCACCGTTGGGAACTCCGCCCTGGCGCCGCCGAGGTGGCCCCCGGCAACAGTCGGATCGAGTCGGCGGCCCGGCTCGCCGCGTTCCTCCGCGACCGGATGAAAACCATCGATCGCGCCCGCGAACCGGCCCTCGGCATTCGCTACATCAACCCGATGGACCCGGCCAACCGCGGGTTATTCCTCAAGAACGACCTGGGGGCCTCCATCCTCTGGGGCGATGCCCCCGGCGATGAACCGCCAGGTCAGTTGTCTTCTGAGGAGAAATGGGAAAAGTGGGTCGACTGGAGTCGGAAGGGGCCGATTCCGTCGATCCCGGAGGCGGATTACTGGGAGATCCGGCCGACGGAGGTCCTGCACCGGCACTGGAAGGAGAACCCGGCGCCGAAGTCGGTGCGATCCGAGGCCCGACATGGAGATCGAGGCCGGATTCCCCGGATCGCCTCGGGACAATCTGGGGAGTCGACGTCCTATTGAAAGCAGGTAGGGCCGCGCCTCGGACGGGACGTCATGCGCGGCCGACTGCCCCTGAGGAGTGTCCGCGAGATCGCGAGGTCGGCCAGATTGGGGGGTCGGATTGTCATGGCGACGCGCCTGGGACCGTCTTGGTTAAATCGCGTTCAGCAGATGGCCGGGCCCACGCATTCGGGCCGGCTCGCCCGTTACTCGCTCCTCGTCGATCGAATCAACGCAATGGAGCCTGAATTCGAGAAATGCTCGGACGAGGAACTCAAGCTGCGCGCCCATGGGCTCCGCCTGAAGGCCCGGCAAGGGGATTCCCTGAACAGCTTGCTGGTCGAGGCCTACGCAATGGTTCGCGAGGCCGCCAAGCGGGCGATCGGCCAGCGACAATTCGACGTCCAGATCGTCGGCAGCATCGCCATCCACAATCGGAACATCGCCGAGCTGGAGACGGGCGAAGGCAAGACGCTGGTGGCGACCATGCCGGCGTTCCTCAACGCGCTGCCGGGCAAGGGCGTCCACGTCATCACGGTCAACGACTACCTCGCCCGCCGCGATGCCGAATGGATGGCGCCGGTCTACAAGATGCTTGGCCTGACCGTCGGCTGCATCCAGACCGGCCAGACCGATCCCGCCCGACGCGCCGCCTACGGATGCGACATCACCTACGGAACGGCCAAGGAACTCGGCTTCGACTTCCTCCGGGATGAGTTGAAGCGGCTCAAGATGGGGGGCGACGGCCACCGGAAGTCGTTCGAGCAGGTCTTCCTCGGCCGCAACGAGCAGCTTGACACCGAGAAACCGGTCCAGCGCACCCATTACTTCGCGATGGTGGACGAGGCCGACAGCATCCTGATCGACGAGGCGAGGACCCCCCTGATCATCGGGGCCAACAACCAGCCGACACAGGAAGAGTCGTCCGCCTACTACGGTGCCGATCAACTGGCCGCGACGCTGGTACGCGTCAAGGATTACAAGTACGATCCGCTCGAACGCAAGGCCGAGCTGACCGCCGCCGGTCGCCGGAAGGTCCAGGCCGTCGCTGCGCATCCGGCGTTCGTCTCACTGACGGTCGACAATCTCTACGAGTACGTCGAACGCTCGCTCCGGGCTCAGATCGCCTACCTCCGCGACCGTGATTACGTCGTGGTCGACGGCGAGGTGGTCATCGTCGACGAGTTCACCGGCCGACTCATGCCCGGCCGCCAGTGGCAGGATGGCCTGCACCAGGCCATCCAGGCCAAGGAGAAACTGGAAATCACCCTGGAGACGATCACGGCCGCCCGCGTGACCGTCCAGGACTTTTTCAAGCG
>DAHZZC010000257.1 GCA_027435495.1 Planctomycetales bacterium | reverse complement strand
GCTGGCGAGGCTTCGGTCTCCGATAGCCGCGGGCTCGACTGCGGTACGATTGCCTTGTACAAATTGCTCTCTCTTGAGGGACGCCCTGTCCCTGCGAGGACCTTGCAGGCCTCCTTGCCACCGCCCAGCCATAAGGGATATTCCCTGGCCGAGCTGCGCGATGCGGCCCGGGATCGCGGCCTTGACCTGCAAGGCGTCAAGCTTCCACTCACCGACTTCTCCCTCGATCGGCCCGCTCTACTCTATCTACAGCTTGAGGACCATGGACATTTTCTCGTCGTGCGGCCAGTCGGGCACTCCGGCAAGCTTGTTCAGATTCTCGATTCGACCGGAGACCCGGTCGTCATGGATATGGTCCATCTCCATGCGTCGAATCAATGGACGGGAATGGCCTTAGTCCCCATTCGATCAGCCTGGTGGCGTCGGACCACCTATGGCCTGTCGATTTTCGCGGCATCTGGTCTCGCCCTGCTACTGGCCACGAGCTTGTCTCGCCCAAAGTCGCGACCCGAGAGCGGCCCGGCCAATGACCGCAACCAGTTGACGATTCGCGCTTTATAACACGCACATGATGCCGGCCCCGCGGACGGATGTCTGAACAGCACGAGCAGCCCCACTTGATCCCCGACCTCGAACAACTGGCCGCCTTCCAGGCCGCCGAAGCCATTGTCCGGTTCGGCTTGCCGCTCGGGCTAAAATCTGGTAAACGAATTATTCTCGAAGCATTCCCGGCCATCGGGGATGAACGCCCCCACGGAGGGGAGCAGGTCGCTCATGTTCAGGACGAAGCAGAGCGGCGGCTGGATCCCGGCCGCCTGGGCACTGGTGATGATCGCGGCGGTCCTCTCGGGATGCGCCAACGGGGGCGGTCTGCGCTCGGTCTGGCCCACGCGCCCCTCGCTGCTCGGATTCCGCGACCGGAAGCCGAAGCCAAAGCCCGACACGCCCGATCCGGCCGACGACTCCTACGCCCGCGCCATGCACGGCGCCCGGGATCGGTCGACCAACCTCGCCAGACGCCCTCGCTCCGCCTCGCCCGAAATGCTCCGCGAACGCGAAGGCGAGGGCCCGCCGGCCCCCGACGAAACCCTGCTCGCCGATTCGGCCGAAACGAACTCGCCCCGGCGTCCCTCGCGGCAACGGACCAAACCCGCCGAGGATGACTCGATCCGCGTGACCCTGGGCGCCCCCGAACCAATCACCGGCTCCGCAACCCCCGACGAATCGCTGGCCGACCAGCTCCAACCCGCCCGCGGGCGCCCCGTCCGCCCAGCTCCCGAGCCCGAATCATCCCCGGCCGAGGAATCCGAGCCGCCGATCGCGGTCGCCGAGGTCTCCAGGCCCACCCCGCGACCCGCTCCCACCCGGTCGAAACCCGCGGCCCAGCCGGCGAAGAGCGACGCGAAAACCATCCTCGCGAAGGCCGAGGCCAAACTCCAGTCGCTCGACACCTACCAGGTCCGAATGCAACGGATCGAGCGGGTCGGCGGCAAACTTCAGCCCGAGGAAGAGGTGATCCTCAGCGTCCACCAGCGCCCGCGCGAGGTCCGACTCACCTGGGACAGGGGCCCCAGCCAGGGCCGCGAGGTGATCTACTCCACCCGCGTCGATAACCGATCGCTGTTCGTTCACATGCAAAAGACGGCCATCCCTCTGCCAACCATGAAGATGGCAATCGATAGCCCGATGGTCATGAAGAGCAGCAAGCACTCCATCGCCGAGGCGGGCTTCGACACGATCGTCGACAGCCTGAACAAATCGGTCGCCGACGGCAGCGCGGCCTACCGGGGAATCGAAAAGCCCCCCGGCATGAACCGCCCCAGCCACGTCTTCACCCGGCGCCTCTCCAACGGCGAGACCTGGACCGTCTTCCTCGACGCCCAGACCCTGCTCCCCAGCATGGTCGTCGCCAAGAACAGCGCCGGCGAACTCGACGAGAAGTACATTTACCATGAGGTCGTCGAAAACCCGACCGATCTCGCCGCCGCCGACGCCTTCGACCCCGACCGACGATGGGGCAGCGCGAAGGGCGGCCTGCTCTCCCGATTCGCCCGCGGCGGCCCGGCCGCCTCCGGATCAAAAGACGGCACCTCCACCGTCCGATGACTGTCAAAGCGGCAGCCAGGCCCCTCCAGGGGCCCGACCAGCCCCGATCATCGCCTCCAGTCCGCAAAGTCGTAAACAGCCCCCTTGCAAAGGTTTGATGAAATGCGTTCTGATGATGGGGGGCAAACATCGGTCCCGGCGCGAGACGTGCATACGGATCGCCCAAAGGAATGATGGCTCAAGCTGTTCGGTGATAGCGAGCGAGCCCGCCTCATGATCTACGACCGCACGTATTCGATCCTCATCACCGACGACGACCCGATCGCGCGCGAGACGCTCCGCGAGATCGTCGCGCCGCAGGGTTACCGTACGTTGATGGCCGAGAGCGGAGAGCAGGCCCTCGACCTCGTTCGCGAGCACGAGGTACACCTCGCCCTCTTCGACATGCACATGCCCCGACTCTCGGGGCTGGAAACCCTCGCGCTGGTTCGCCAGATCAAGGGCGCCATCCCGGCAATCCTCATCACCGGAGACCAGGACGAAAACCTGATGCGCCGCGCCCTCTCCGAGCACGCCTTCTGCGTCCTGGCAAAGCCGGTCAGCAAGAGTGCCGTGATCTACGTCGTGCATCGAGCAATCGACAAGTATTACAAATGGCAGCTCGGGGACGGACCCACGAGAATGGAGAACTGACCGGCGGAGGATCCGCCGATCCGGTGCGCATGAGGAATCGCCCCTAGCGAATCGCGATCACCCTGCTGGCCTGGCTCGTCGCGGCCGGAGCCCCGGCCCAGGCGCACGACATCCCCAATCAGCGGGTCGACCGGTCGATCCAGGTGGTGCTCGCACCCGGCCGGCTCGAAATCGAATACGAGGTCGGCCTGACCGAGCTCACGCTCACCCAGGACCTCCGCGCGCTAACCACCCCTCGTCCCGGCGCCGATCGATCGGAATGGCTAAACCTCTACGGCGAGGTCGTCGGCCCGCTCGACGCCCGAGGCTTCCTGGTTTCGGTCGACGGCTCGCCAATCGAGGTCCAGCCAGCCGGTTATCAACTCTCGGTCGAGGAGCATCCTCGGTACACCTTCCGGTTCACCGCGACGATCCCCGAGGCCGGCCGGCTGGTCCTCCGAGATACCAACTACCTTTCGAGCGAGGGAACCAGCCGACTGGCCGTCCGCGCCCGCAACGGCCTTCAACTCGAAGGTTACGACGGCCCGGCCGACGTCGGACAGGTCGCGATCCGGCCGGTCTGGGAACTCTCCAACCTCGAAGAACGCGCGACGAAGGAGCTTGAAGTCCGCTACCAGGCCCCGGTATCGGCCGCACTCTCCACCCCGATACCCACGCCCGTAACCGCAACCCCGCCAGCGATCGCACCGGAACCCCCATCCTCGACGCTCTCGGCCTTGCTCGACCGGGGTTCGAAACTCTCGTGGGTCGTCCTGGCGATGATCGCGATGGGCCTGGGCGCCTCGCACGCGATCCAGCCGGGGCACGGCAAAACGCTCGTCACGGCCGCCGCGATCGGTCCCGGCGCCCGTTTCTACCACCCGGCGCTCCTGGGTCTCTCGACAACCGTGGCTCACGTCGGCAGTGTCCTGCTGATCGCGGCGGCGCTCTGGTCGACCGGGACGAGCCGGATCGAGTCGATCCACCTGGGCCTGGCGCGGTCGGCGGGCTTCCTGATCGGTGCAACGGGCCTCTGGCGGCTCGGCCGCCACCTCGGCGGCCACGGCGAGCACGAGGCCGAGACTCTCGAAACCGCCGGCCGGGGCGCCCTCGGCCTGATCGGGCTGGGACTGGCCGGCGGGATCGTCCCGTGCTGGGACGCCGTTGGACTCCTGGTGATGTCCGCCGCGATCGGACGGCTGCAAGCGGGCGTCGGGCTGGTGCTGGCCTTCAGCGCAGGGATGGCGGCGGTGCTGATGATCGTCGGAACCCTCGCCTGGAAGCTCCGGGCGCGGGTCGTCGGGCTCGACGGCGACCGCCGATGGCAGCGCCGGCTCGGAATCGCCACCGGCGGACTGCTCGCGGGACTGGGCGTGCTCCTGTTCGTGCAATAATCGTCGCGTGGTGGAATTCCGACGGCATGGGGTAGGCCCCATCTTTCCGTCGACCTATGATAAGGGTCTCTTTCAAAAACGGGGACTGGCTCCGAGTCCTCAAGGTGCCTCTCCCCGTTTT
>DAHZZC010000256.1 GCA_027435495.1 Planctomycetales bacterium | reverse complement strand
TTCGGGGCGAGCGGGGTCGTTTCGCAGAAGGGCGGGTCGTCGGGCGCGAGGGTGCCGTAGACCTCGTCGGTCGAGACCTGCACGAAGCGCCTGATCTTCGCCGTGCGGGCGGCGTCGAGCAGCGATTGGGTCCCGATGATGTTCGTGCGGAGGAACGGCGTCGCGTCGTCGATCGAGCGGTCGACATGGCTCTCGGCCGCGAAGTTCACGACGGCGTCGAAGTTCCCCTCGGCTAGCAGTCGCGCCACCAGTCCGCGATCGGCGATGTCGCCGCGGACGAACCGATATCGGGGCTCGTCGGCGAGGTCGGCGAGGTTATCGGGGTTGCCGGCGTAAGTAAGGGCATCGAGGTTGGTGATCTGGATGTTGGGGTCGGTCGCCAGCTCCTGGCGAACGAAGTTTGCCCCGATGAACCCGCAGCAGCCCGTCACCAGCACCCGATGGATCGGGATCGACATCCGCACCTCCGTCGCTCTCGGCCGTCGCGAGTCTCGCCCCATCAGAGACCACGCCAGCGTGAAGGTAGCTGAGATTGGCGATTTCGGCAAGGCGACCTGCCCGTCCGGTTCGGGGCGATGGTCGATCGTGGCGCTTGACTCGGTCGCCCGGCGGCCCCACGATGCCGATAGGGGCGGCCATTCTTGTTCGAAGGTTAATCAGCGCGGGGGACGGGTCGATGGAACGCGACGCGACACGACGGGACTTCATCCAGCAGGCCTCGACCTCCGCCGCCGCGATCGCGGCGCTCGCCGGAGTGCGGGCCGGAGCGGTCGAGGGCGGCGGAACGTGCTACCTCTGCATCACCTGCGGGACACAGTTCGCCGAGACGTCCCGCCCGCCCGAGCACTGCCCGATCTGCGAGGACGAACGCCAGTACGTCCACCCCGACGGCCAGCAGTGGACCACCCTCGACGCCCTCCGCGCCTCGCACAAAAACGTGGTCAAGAAGGAGGAAGAATATCTCTACTCGATCAACACCGAGCCGAAGTTCGGGATCGGCCAGCGGGCGTTTTTGATCCAGACGGGCGCCGGAAACGTGCTCTGGGACTGCGTCGGGCTGATCGACGATCCGACGATCGCCAAGATCAAGGAGCTGGGCGGGATCGACGAGATCGCGATCTCGCACCCGCATTATTACACGGCGATGGTCGAATGGAGCCGGGCTTTCGGCGGCGCTCCGATCCACCTCCACGAGGCCGAACGGCCCTGGGTGATGCGTCCGGACCCCTGCATCCACTTCTGGTCGGGCGAGGAACGAGCCCTGCGCGGAGGGCTGAAGCTGGTCCGGACCGGCGGTCACTTCGACGGCTACCAGGTCCTGCACTGGCCGGCCGGCGCCGGCGGCAAGGGAGCGCTCATGGCCGGCGATCAGCCGCAAATCTGCATGGACCCGAAGCAGGTGTCCTTCATGTACAGCTATCCGAATTACATACCGCTCAATGCGAGCCAGATCCGAAGGGTTGTGGAGCGGCTAGACCCCCTGCCCTTCGACCGGATCTACGGCGCCTTCTTCGTCCGGGGCAAGGGGATCGTCCCGACCCGGGGCAAGGAGGTCGTCCTCCGCTCGGCCGACCGCTACCTGCGGGCGATTCGGGGGTGAGAGGTTTCGGACGTGCGATCCTCGAAGGGAGGGTTACCGCATGGCTTCCCTGATCACCGCTCGGGAATTCGAGAGGCGTCCCGACCCGGGTCATCCCGAGGAACTGGTGCGTGGGAGGATCGTCGCCATCCCGCCGCACGACCTTCGCCACGGGCTGGCGTGCGGCCGGGCGTCCTTCGCCCTGTACGACTTCGTGATTCCCCGCGACCTCGGGCACGTCATCGGCGGGGGATCGGCCATCCTCACCGAGCGCGATCCCGACACCGTACGCGGCGCGGACGTCGCCTATTACAGCTACGCTCGGCTGCCAAAAGGTCCGCTCGTGCCTGGCTACGGGCCCGAGGTCCCCGAGTTGGTCGTCGAGGTCCGTTCGACGCACGATTCCTGGCGGGAGATCCTGGTGAAGGTCACCGAGTACCTGTCGGCCGGCGTGCTGAAGGTGATCGTGCTCGACCCGGAGAAGCGGAAGGCACACATCTACACGACCGACGAGGAGCCGACCACCCTCGGCCCCGACGACGACCTGACGCTCCCCGGCCTGCTCGACGGCTTTTGCGTCCCGGTGCATCGGTTCTTTGAGTGAGCGGCCCCGCTCACGCAATCCACTCTGCGAATCCGTCGAACCAGGATCGGGCGAGGGCGATATGAAGTCCCTTGGCCGATGAACTCCTTCGGGGTATGATCCGACCCATGGAACCCACTCCTTACGATTTGATCGTGATCGGATCGGGCCCGGCCGGCGAGAGCGCCGCGGCAGCGGCGTCGGCGTTTGGCAAGCGGGCCGCGATCGTCGAACGTAGCACGCTCGTCGGCGGCGCCAGTGCCAATACCGGCACTCTCCCGAGCAAGACCCTCCGCGAGACCGCGCTGGCGATCTCCGGGCTGAAGGCGCGCGACCTCTATGGCGTGGACCTCTCGCTCCGCCACGAGGCGACCGTCGCCGAGTTCATGTATCACGAGCGGCGGGTCACCGCCAACGAGCGGCGGCGGATCGAGCGCGGGCTCTCGCGGCACGGCGTCGTCCTCTATCACGGCGACGCCTCGTTCCTCGACCCGCACACCATCCGGGTCGTCACCCAGGCCGAACCCCGCGAGGGCGGCCACACCCACGCCCATCACGAGGGCGGTCATCACCACCTCCATCCTCAAGCAACCCGGCACCACGAGGTCTTGCTCCGCGGCGAGACGATCCTGATCGCGACCGGTTCGTCGCCGGTGCATCCGCCCGGCTTCGATTTCGACCACCCCCGCGTGCTCGATTCCGACACGATCTTGCAGCTCGAGCGGCTCCCACGATCGCTCGCCGTGATCGGCGCCGGGGTGATCGGCAGCGAGTATGCCTGCACGTTCGCGGCTCTCGGGACCGACGTCTGGATCGTCGAC
The DNA here is from genome assembly GCA_027435495.1 of Planctomycetales bacterium. Taxonomy (GTDB): domain Bacteria; phylum Planctomycetota; class Planctomycetia; order Isosphaerales; family Isosphaeraceae; genus JAKAUH01. The sequence goes on along the minus strand of DAHZZC010000256.1, from coordinate 1,836 downwards.
GGCCGCGATGAGCTGCTCCCGTTTCTCGACGCCGAGGTCTCGCGCACCCTCGAAGACGCGATGCGCAACCAGCTCGGCATCGAGTTCCTCTGGAAGAACCGAGTGACGCGGTGCGAGTCGCCTGAATACGGCGACATCACCCTCGAATTCGACACCGGCGGCCGGCTCTGCGTCGACGCGGTCCTGGTCGCGGCCGGCCGGTCGAGCAACACCGCCTCGTTGAGCCTGGCCGCCGCCGGGATCGAGCCCGGCCCACGCGGGCTGATCAACGTGGATGCCCACTACCAGACCTCGGTCCCGCACATTTATGCCGCGGGCGACGTGATCGGATTCCCGGCCCTGGCGAGCACCAGCATGGAGCAGGCTCGCGTCGCGATGTGCCACGCGTTTCACACCGGATACAAGACGGACCTCGCCCCCCTTCTGCCGACCGGGATCTACACCATCCCCGAGGCCAGCATGATCGGCGCCACCGAGGAAGACATCAAGGCGCAGGGGATCGACTATGTCGTCGGCCGGGCGAACTACGCCCAGTGCGCCCGGGGCGAGATCATTGGCGACCAGATCGGCTTTCTCAAGCTCCTCTTCCGCCGCGACGACATGAAGCTGCTCGGCGTCCACGTGATCGGCGAGCAGGCTTCCGAGGTGGTGCATGTCGGCGTCGTCGCCATGCTCTCCGAGGCCACCGGCGACCTCTTCAACCGGTCGTGCTTCAATTTCCCGACCCTGGGCGACCTCTACAAGATCGCCACGTATGACGCCTACCGCCAACGCGGGCCGATCGCGACCGAGCCGACGTCTGATCCGAAGTCTGAAGGCTGATCCACCATGGCGACCGCCACCGAGCCCACCACCATCGCCGACCTGCTCGACGGACTCGGCGGCATCCCCGCGCGCAGGGTCCTCTGGAGCCCCACGCCCGGGACCGCCACCGAGGAGGATCTGATCCGGGTCCATGAGCGGACGAATCGGCTATTTGAACTGGTCGACGGGACCCTGGTGGAGAAGGCCGTGGGATTCGATGAGTCGAGGTTGGCGCTCCTGCTCGCCGGATACCTGCTGAGATTCCTCGAGCGTCACGACCTGGGGGCGATGATCGGCGCCGATGGCTTCATGCGCCTCTTCCCCGGCCTCGTTCGTGCGCCCGATGCCGCCTTCATTTCCTGGAAGAACTATCCCGCCCGGAACCGTCGCCGAGGTGCCATCCCCGCGGTCGTCCCCGACCTCATCGTCGAGGTTTTGAGCAAGAGCAACACGCCGAAGGAGATGAAGCGCAAGCTCGAAGAATACTTCCGGGCGGGCGTCCGGCTGGTCTGGTACGTCGACCCGGCGAAGCGGACCGTTCGCGTCCACACGGCCGTCGATCGATCGACGCTCCTTCGCGAGGCCGACACCCTCGACGGCGGCGACGTCCTGCCAGGCTTCGCGATCTCGATCCGCGACTGGTTCGCCGAGGCCGAGCGCAACGGCCCTCGCCAGCCCAGGCACGGTGCATGAAGTCGTTGCGATTCCGGCGCCTCCGGTTTAGGCTGGAACATTCGCAGCGATCATCCCACCGCAATTGCCCCGAGGATGGAGGCCACGAGTCATGACGCATCGATTCGCCCTGCGCGGCCCGATTTCCCGCGCCGCCGTCGCCCTGCTCGCCACCTGCGGACTGCTCGCGACCGCCGCCGCGCCCCGCTCCGCACTCGCGCAGGACAAAAAGGACGCGAAGAAGCCCGAAGCTCAGAAAGAGGTCAAGAAGACCGAGGCGAAGAAACCCGAGCCCAAAAAGGAAGAGGCGAAGAAGCCCGAGTCCAAAAAGGAACAGCCCAAGAAGCCCGAAGCGAAAAA
>DAHZZC010000255.1 GCA_027435495.1 Planctomycetales bacterium | reverse complement strand
TGAGATGGTCCCCGGCGGCACCGTCGTCGGAGGCAGGTTCCCCGGCGCCACGCCTTCGGCCGGGACCGGCCGCGCCAGTGAGTCGGCCGGCGGCTGCCCGAGCGACACATACATCGAGAACTGCGACTCGTTGTAATCGATGATCGCGTTGATGTAGTCCAACCGGGCGCCGGCCAGCAAGTCGAAGCTATTCAAGAGCTCGATCGGGAGCACCCGAGAGCCACCCACGCCCTCGCGGCCGACCATCAGGCGGATCCGGTCCAGGTCTTCGTGGAACGCCAGGTAGCCCGAGCGCACCGCCTCCTCATAGACCCCGATCTGCGCGTACCGGGCGTGGGTCCGGGCGTACGCCTCGGCGATCTCGGCCCGGACCATGTTCAGGATCTCGACCTGCTCGTACTGCCGCATCCCCAGCCGGGCTTTCGCCTGATTGATCAGCGCGATGTTCCCCAGCCCGAGGTTCTGGATCGTCCAGTAGACGACCACGTCGAGGTCTTCTCGGCCGCCGAATCCGCCGAAGATCGGCCGGACCAGGTTACTGCCGCCGCCGAACCCGCCGGCACTGAAGCCGATCAGCGTGTTGGGCGAGAATGGCAGAATCTTCGCTCCGCCCAAATACAGAAGGGCTGCCTGAATCGCCGACCGCTGAGCCTCCAGCTCTGGCCGGCGGAGCATCCCCAGCGCGATCAGCTCGGAGAGCGGCTGGGGGTCGGGCACCAGCGACTGCGGAATCACCACCGCGTCGGTTGGGTGCAGCCGGATCGACGGGTCGAGATTGATCAGCCGGCAAAGTTTTGAAGACGACGTGATGATCTCCGACTCCGTCTGCTGGATCGCTGCTTCCCACCGCGCCAGCACGGTCGCAGCCCGGTTCGCATCCGCGATCCGGCCCTGGCCGGTCCGGGCATAATCGGCCGTGAGCTTTGCGACAACTCGCGACTCGTCACGCGCCTGGATGTCGGCGGCCCGGAGCCCCTCGGCCCGAAGCAACTCGCTGTAGGCCATCGCAATCTGGAGCAGCATCTGGTTCCGCAGCGCGAGCGTCTCAAACTCACGCTGTCGGACAAGCTGCTTCGAGGCGAAGTACGAATACAGACCAGGCGCGATGTTTCCAGCCCAGTAAACGCCCGGAATCGCCACCGTGCCCGCCGCCACCGCGTTCGAACCCGCCCCCACGAAGACCGCCGAGCGGTTCAGCGAAAGGATGTTGCCGTTCGACTGCTGCAACGTTCCACTGTGAGTGTCGTAGTTCATGCCCGGATTGATCGACGGCAGGAAGTAGGCCGCCGCCAGTTGCCGCGTCGCCACCGACTCCAGGATCCGCTGGCGGGCGATGTTGATTTCAGGGTTCTCGACGTTCCCCAGTCGAAGGACCGTCGACAGGTCGATCGGCCGGACCTCCGACGCCAGGATCGAAGGCGGCGTCGCCGGCGGTGCAATAATCTCCACATTCGCGGCTCGGTCCGGGCGTCGATCCGGCGGCGGCAAGGCGCTCGGCGACGACATCGCCCCCGGATCACGAGGCGGGGCCGTCGGCTGGGGCGACTGAGACCATCCATCCGAGGCGGCCAGCCAGAGGACCGTTACCCCGATCCCCACCGCTAGCCGGCCTGCTCTCTTGCTCGTCCTCACGATTGCCTCCATGCCCGCCGGGGACGTCAATCCTGTGCATCCATAATCACCCGAGGCCCAGGTCTGACGGTCCTCCGTCAGCCCGAGATTCCCGGTCGGCCTCATGCCCGAACGTCGTGGTCCGGTCGTTCGCCTATAGATTTCCTTTTTGTCATCGACCGGTGGAGAACTGAACTTGACGGCAAGGAACGTCATGCCGTTCCTATTAAGGAGACGATCCCTGAGGGCCCGGCCGGTTGATCCGGCGGACTGACTCCCGATCCCCGCGCCCGGCAAGCGGTTGACAGTTCCGGGAACCGGGATAGCATGGGGTGGAAGAGAATCCGGCCCGCGATCGAGGCCAGATAAATTTTGAGAAACAAACGGATCGACTGCCGCATCGTTGCGGTCCTGGCCCTGTGGCTCGGCCTTTTCATGGAGAGGCCTGCGAACTGGGTGCGCCTACAGGGCGATTCGGTTCCGTCTCGGGCGCGACAGAAAACCACGATCGGGCTACGGAAGTCGCGCCCGCTCGCGTCGACGACCCGCTCTCGATCCATGCGCTCGTCTCTTGTCTACGGGCTCCGGCCCCGACCAGACGTTCCCCATTTCGGCCTGGGTCACGTCATCCGACGACTGGGGCCCGCCGAAACGAGACGGACCACTTATCCAGGCTC
>DAHZZC010000254.1 GCA_027435495.1 Planctomycetales bacterium | reverse complement strand
GATGGGACCCGGGGGTTGGGTGAGGATGGTCCGCCATCGGACGCGGCCGTCGAGCGAAGCGTCAAGGACGTGAACGTCGCGACGGCTGATCCGGATCGGTGCGCCGGCGGCATCGACGGAGAAGACATCACCGGCCTCTCCTGGAGCGGTCGATGTCGCGGCCAGTTCGCCGAGGGTGGTGCAGGCCAGGGCGGAGCCGTCGGCCGAGGTGGCCACGGCGAACCGGCCGAGTCGGTGGAGGGCCCAACCTTCCCAGGGCGTTGGACGCTCCCAGAGGACCCGGCCGCGGAGATCGTGACCACGAAGGAGTTGGGCGCGTCGCGAGAAGGTGATCCAGGCGAGCGGTGGCGGGGCGTCGTCGGGAGCTTCGATGACAAGCGGCGGGTCGATTGGCTCGTAAGTGAGTCCGACGTTCTGCTCGCCCGCCGGGTCGAAGACGAGCAACTCGCCGCCGTTTGTGCTTGCCGCGACAAATCCGTAGGCCCCGATCGCGATCTCCTCGATGGCCGATCGCAATTCTTGCCTCCAGATCCACCGGCCGTCGACGGAGAGGCGGCCGATCCGGTCGCGTTCCTGCACGAGGAGCAGGCCGAAGTCGTCGGGGCGGATCGCCAGATGAGTCAACTCGACGAGGCTCACGTCCATGCGTCGCGGAGTAAGCTGGCGAAGATCGTAAAGCAGGATCTGCCGATCGGTCGCCGCGGCGATCCAGCCGGGGGCCGTACGGAGCAGGCGGCCGACACCGGTCAGGTTCGGCGACTGGCCGAACTTACGTCCATCGGTCCCAAAGAGCTGCAACCTGTGCGGGCTGCTAAAAACCGCGATGGCAGGTGGTTCGGAGGTCACGGCGATGACCGCGGTTTCGGCCTGGGTCTCCGTCTCGACCGCTGGAACCATCCAGTCGGGCTCACGGACGCCACCGACGGATGCACCCCGGCCTGGAGCCCCGGCCATTTCGAGGGCTGCGATCCTTCGCGACGGGCGGGCCGACGACCGACCAGGCGCCCCGCCGAGAAGGTCGAGGCGAACGATCTCGCCGGTGGCGTGGCCGTAGACCATGTAGCGGCCGAGGGGATCCATCTCGAGCGCCGTGACGGGACGGGGCAGGGTGGTTCGCCATCGGACGTTCCCGGCCGAGTTCATCAAGGCCAGTTCGCCCTCGAGGGTGGCCGCGGCGATCGACCGGCCGGGGAAGTCGGGAACGGCGTGCGAGACGGTCCCGCCCAGGTGATAGGAGCCCTCGTTTCGACCTCGGAGGTCGAACTTCTGGATGCCCAGCGTGTAGCAGCTCGCCAGGATCATCCCACCGTCGCCGCTGACCGCGAGCCGTCCAACGCTCGACATCAGCCGTTCCTGCCAGAGGATCTCGGTCTCCAGCCGCCCGGCGCGGCCCGGGTCGATCGCCACCGCGAGCATCATCCCGAACGCCGCGGCGCCGATCGCGATCGATCGATCGGGGATGAAGCAGAAGTGCGCGATCGTGTCGAGCGTCTCGATTCGTCCTGCGGGGCGGCCGTATCGGTTGATCAGGTGGAGCAGGCCGTGACGGGTACCGATCGCCACGTATCGGCCGTGGGGATCCATGGTCACGAAGGTAGATTCGGTTGGCGCTACCTTTTGATCGCGGACGCTGAAATCGGCGTCGAGGAGGAGCAATTCCGTCTCGGTACCCTCGACCAGCAGCGCAATGAGGCTTCCCTCGTCGCTGATCGCGCCGGCGAGCACCGGTCCGGGAACGCGGGACTGCGAGAGCGAGTCGCCGTGGAGATCGAAAAGATAGAGCTGGTTCCTTTCGTCCCATGCAAGGATCGCGCCGGATTCTCGCGCCATGGCGAGACCCTTGAGTGGAGAGTCCGTGACCACGGTCCAGGCAGGCTCGGGATCGATCCGCGACGATGGGCGTCCGGCAGTATCTCTCATCAACGACTCCCGGGATCGGGCACCGGACCAGGCGAGAGGTCGCCTGGACCCGCATTCCGTCTCGGCGATCGATCCTACCACGCCTGGTCCGCCGACTCGACTCGAAAGGGGAGGGACTCGATTCGTGACGACGACTCGACCGGGATGAGAGATTGTCTTTTGTGCAGGAACGAGCTTCCGCCGACGAACCGCGGGGCGCCACTGGTTGTGTCCAGATCGCCAGCCGGAGGTGGCTGCAAGGATCGAGGATCCCGGACACCTCCGGCCATCGGTGACCGGGGATCACGGTCAGGCCCCATCGGGCCCTTGTATCAGGGCATCGCTCCGGAGTGCTGCCGGGCTGCGCGAAGCGTGGCGGCGAGGATGGGGTCGTGCTGAGGGTCGCCGTAATCGGCTTCTTCACGGAGACGTGCGGCCTCGTCGGTCGGCCGGGCAGCCGATCGGGCGAGGATCGGGAGGTCGGGCGAGACGCCCTGTTCGCTGTAGGGCCGATCCTTCGGAGAATAGAACTTCGCCGTCGTCAACTTGAGGCCGGCCGGGGCGGAATGGAGCGAGAAGATACTCTGGACGGAACCCTTGCCATAGGTTCGGGTTCCCACAATCGTTGCCCTTCGGTGGTCCTGAAGGGCGCCGGCGAGGATCTCGCTGGCGCTTGCGCTGTCGTGGTCGACCAGGACATACAATGGCATCGTCCAGCGGGCCTTCCCCGCGGCGAGGTAAGACTGCGTCTGGCCCTGGGCACGGCCCCGAGTCGAGACAATGGTCCCCTCGTTGACGAACCGCCCGGCAATGTCCACGGCGACGTTGAGCAGGCCGCCTGGATTGCCCCGGAGGTCAAGGACCAGCACCCGCATCCCCCGCGACGACATGGCGGCAATCGCCGCGTCGATCTCCTCGGTTGAGGATTTCTGAAAGGTTGTCAGCCGAAGATAGCCAATCCCCGCGTTGGGATCGACTATTTTCGTCCTGACGACGCTCTCGACCTCGACGTGCCGGCGGACCAGCCGGAGCGACTGCGATCGGCCGTCCCGCTTCCGGACCACCAGGGCAACGGTGCTTCCCTCCAGGCCCTGGAGCCGGTTGGCTGCATCGTCGAGACTCATCCCCTTGAGCGTGATGCCGTCGATCTGAACGATCAACTCGCCGGTGAGGAGACCAGCCTCCCAGGCGGGACCACCCCGGATTACCCCGACCAGGCGAAGACCTTCGTTGTCGCTCTTTAACTCAATGCCGAGACCGACGAAGTTCCCGTCGATCATCGCATAGAGATCTTCAAGTTTATCGGGTGTCAGGTAGCTGGTAAAGTCGTCGAGGGCATCGCAGGCGCCGCAGGTGAATTCCAGGAGTACCGGCGTGAGGTCCAGCCGAAGCGACTTGCCGGCGAGGTCTGCGCAGGCCATCGCCATGCCCAGGGCCGAGGGGCGGTCAGGGATCGCCAGACCGGTCCGATATTTGCGCAGAGTCTCGCGCACCTCGTTGATCCGCTCGGCCGGGGCGTCGAGATGGTTCGCCCGGAGGAAGACCGGGTCGCGGAGGGCGACCTCAAGGTTGTCGATACCGTGTCGGACCAGGGGCTCCATCGCGACGGAATCGACATAGTTCGACTGAATTCGCTCCAGGACCTCCTCGTAGAGCTCGGTGGATCGCTCGGGAGGCAGGGCGAGCAAGATGTTCCGAAAGCTGGGATCAGCGTATCGGCGATTGAGCTTAAAATGGATCTCGCAGAGGCGAAGCCGGCGTCCGAACTCGACGCGGCTCGGCCATTGCTGCAGGGCCTCGCGATAGACCTCCATCGCGCCGGCCCAGTTTCGAGCGCGTTCGCGATCGAGGCCGCGCTCCATCGCTTCATCGGCTCTCACCTGGGAATCCGCGGCCACCTGGCCTGGGGATGCCTGAGGCGAATCGATCCGGCCAATTGCCGGCGCGTCGGAGATCGACCGCGCCAGCAAGAGGAACCCCAGGGTGAAGAGTAGCCGACGCATGGACGACGATCTCCCGCTCGGGAGAGGGCGCGAAAGCTCGTCGGGGCGGCGGCCGGGAACTGGGGAAGGTCCGCCGAAGAGGGCGAACGATCAACCCACCCGGTGGGGAGGGCTCGGCGCTCTTTGAGTTACCGGGGAACCTCGATCACCGCTGCGACCACTCTCAAAGACTTCGCGCACCGCTCCGTCGTTGCCGATCTAAGGGAGTCAATCCGATTCAAAGCGGGCACGACATTCGCGGGACCGCCCTCCAGGGCAGTTCGCGTCGCCGTTCCGAGTCGAGAGCCGTCTGGTCCAGCCCCTCGCTCGACTGAATTATAACACATCGATCGAGCGAGCACGCGGCAATCGGCCGGTTGCCCCCGCGCGTAAAATGGCGAGGAAACATCGAACCGTTCCTGCCCCGCTGAGGTCCCGACATGACGCCCGACGAATCCTCCAACCCGGTCGACTCGCGGATCAGCGGCCGGGAGATGATGCTCCTGCTCCTTCTGGCCTCGGTCCAGTTCACGAGCATTGTCGATTTCATGGTGGTGATACCGCTTGGGCCGGAATTGACCGAGAGGCTCTCGATCTCGGCCTCTCAGTTCGGCCTGATCGTCTCGTCGTACACGATCGCGGCGGGTGTTGCGGGAATCCTTGCCTCGGGGATCATGGATCGCTTCGGGCGGAAGTCCGCATTCCTCGGACTCTATGCGGGGTTCCTGATCGGGACGTGCTTCTGCGGACTCGCGGCAAGCTACGCTGGTCTGCTGGCGGCCCGCGTCCTGACGGGCGCCTTCGGCGGCATCCTGGGCGGAATGGCACTCACGATCGTCGGCGACACTTTCCCCGAGCACAAGCGGGGCCGGGCCACCGGGATGCTGATGTCGGCCTTCGCGCTGGCCTCGGTGGCGGGGGTGCCGATTGGGATCAAGCTGAGCAACTGGGCCCACTGGCACGCGCCGTTCCTGGTACTGGCGGCGCTCGGGGTACCGGTACTCTTCGCCTCACTGTATCTTCTGCCGCCGATGCGGGACCATCTCTACGACGGCCCCCACCCCCACCCGATGGCCCGCCTGGCCGACACATTCCGCCAACCGAACCACCTGCGCGCCTTCGCACTGGTCGCCACGATGATGTTCGGCGGCTTCTCGGTGATCCCTTACATCGCGGTCTACCTGGTGGGGAATGTCGGCCTGACGAAGCAGGATTTGCCGACGATCTACGTCG
>DAHZZC010000253.1 GCA_027435495.1 Planctomycetales bacterium | reverse complement strand
CGCCGCCGAACTGCTCGATGAGGAGGACGCGACCCCTGCGGTGATCGTGGCCCACAGCTGGGGTGCCGGCCCCGCCCTGGTGCTCGCCGCCCGCCGGCCCGAGCTCGTGGCGGGGCTGGTGCTGATCCTGATCGGGCTTTCGATGCTGGCGATGGCCCTCAGCATTGCCTGGGGCGGACTGCTGGGAGCTGGCTGAAGAAAGGGCGAGGCTTGCCATGTCGGAGGACCGGACGCAACCGCCCTCGCAGCGACGTCGGCAGATGGCGAGGGAGCAGGGCCAGGCGGCGCACAGTCCCGAGCTGACCGCCGCGGTCGGGTGGCTGGCGGCGGTCGTGGCGCTCGGATGCTGCGGCGAGGGGCTGGCCGTCGCGCTGGCTGGGCTGATGCAAGGCGTCCTCTCGGCCGCCGATCCATCGGCGATGCCGGCCGATGTCGCGGGCCTGGCGTCGCACCTGCGGGGGGCGGCCTGGTCGCTGCTCGTCCCGCTGGGGACGATCCTTTCGGCGTTTGCCGCCGGCGCGATCGCCGCCCATCAGTTGCAGGTTCGAGGGCTCTGGGCGCCCGGGCTGGTCGCGCCCGATCTTGCCCGACTCTGGACGCCCGGCCGGGGCCCAGGCGCGGCCTCTCGGGTCGGCAAGACCGGGTGGTCGATGATCAAGGCGGCGATCCTGGTGGCGGTCCTTGCGGGCTCGATCCGAACCGGCTGGGGCGAGGTTGCCGGCCTCGGCGCTCTCGATGGCCGAGCCCTGGCGAGCGTGTCCGCGCGGACGGTCCTCCGGCTCTCGGGCGTTCTGGCGGGCACATTGTTGGTGCTGGGGCTTCTCGATTTCGGACTCGCCTGGTGGCGGTTTGAGGGGTTGCTCCAGACGACCGCCGAGGAACAGCGTGAGGACCGCCGGACGCTCGAAGGCGACGTCCCCGCCAGTGCCCAGCGCCGGCGGATCGCCCGCGCCTGGCGAGGCGATTCGCCCGAGCTACTGGCTGGGGCGAGCCTGGCACTGCTCGGTTCGGGCGGGCTGACGCTGATCCTCTCGGGCGGTCCTCCGCCGCGTCGGGTGATGATCCGGGCCTCGGCGCGGACGGCGGCCGGGCTCCGGCTCCGACGCTCGGCCGAGGCGGCCCGGCTCGTGTCCGTCGAGAATCCCGCGCTCGCCAACCGGCTCGCCCGCGTCCCGGCAACCGCCCCGATCCCGCCCGAGCTGATCGCCGACCTCGCCGCGATCTGGCCGGTCCGGAATTCGGTTTGATCGGCTGACTGGCTCGCCGACCATCACAGGTGGCGGTCGGATCGCTTCGCGCGGGCCACCCCATGGCCCGAGCCACGGGCCCGCGGGCCAAAAGTCGGGATTTCCGCTATTTGCTGCTTGACTGCTTGTTCGCGGGTGAGGTAATATCCGCTCCCGACACATCCATGCGGCTATCGAGGCGATTCACGCACCAATCTGATTGGCACTTTCGTGAACGGGGCATCGCCATGCTCAAGGCTCAAGGCTCAAGGCTCAAGGCTCAAGGCTCAAGGCTCAAGGAAGTATCACGCCTATCGACCGCTGATCCTCGCTCTTGAAGGACGCAGCCCGGCCTCGACACTGGTGCTGGTCGGGCTCGGCGATGGTGTTGCCCTTCTTACCCAGAGTGGCGTGTCACCGAACCGAGATGGAGCCCCCTCCGCGTCCGCTCAACCCTCCCGGAGCCTATCGTCTCCGTCGCGTGTCCAATCCCAACCCATAGTGGTTTCCGACGCGGCCCGGCCCGCGGGCAGCCAGCCCAACGCCCAGTCTGCCTCGTCCGTTCCGCCCTCGGCGATCGGGACCCATTCCTCACCGCAACCGGAGGGGATCTTGAACTTCTCGGCCCCCTCGACGCCTTCGACCGCGGCCGTGCCCTCGACTCCGCCCTGTTCCTCGGCCTCGGCGATGCAGTCAGCCCCGACGCACGAGGGCGCGGCCGTGCCGCTCAACACCGCTCCGTTGACCTCCGGAGTACCAGCTTCGGCCACCACGGCGAGCGCGCCACAGACGGCCCCCATCGTTGCCGCCGACCTCGGCATCCGTCCGATGTCGCTCGCCCCCAGTTCGGGCTCTGCGGCGACCTCGGCTCATCGGCCGGCATCCGGGACCTCGGCGGTCCTCGACGCGACCGTTGCCGCGGCGGCGAGCGGTAGCGGAGGCGGTTACGGCTCGGGCAGCGGCTCGAGCACGCCGCCCCCTCCCGTTATCTCGGGCGGTTGGGGCGGCGGCGGGTGGGTGACTCAGAACAATGATCCATCGAAGGAGATTTACCCGAACGGGATTCCGGTCGGGGCGGTCGAAGTCGACAGTGCTATCTCGCCGAACCCGATTCGGTGGCAAATCGATCCGGCTTCGATCCAGTGGAGCGGCGGGACTTACAAGTCCTACTTCAGCGATCCGGCGAGCACGACCGTTAACCAGAATCCGGGACTCAAGTCGGTGCAGGTCGGCGAGATCACCGCGGCGGACCAGACAAAGGGAACCTATACTGTGATCGCCGACCCGGACACACAGAACCTCGTCGTCACCCTGAAGTGCGCCTATTACTTGAATCCCGGCAATCCCGCCTTCGGCGACACGGTGCGGGTCACGACCACGCTCTCGGCCCAGGTGGTCAAGCCGACCACTGCGACCCTCACCGGCACTCCCGGCACCATGGCGTTCTCGATATCGGTTGATGGTACGAATGCCATTATCGCTCTGGATCCAGACGCTCCCGAGACGCTGACAGCGACGACGCAGACTTCTCAGAACTTCGGCGGTGATTTCATGATCACCCAGTTCTTCTCACCAACGAACAATCAACCTACTGTCATTCAGAGTTATGTGGACGCCGCGGGAACGAATCATAGTATCTCGACCGTGGGAAACGGGCTGAACCTGGACGATGGCGGAGCCACGTCCACGACTCCGGTCGGCGGTACTCTCGAGGGTGGGGGGATGCCTGGTGGGCAGCCAAATGGCTGGCCGATGGACCCGAATACAGGCCCGACGACGAATACTCAAATTGACATCCCCTACATCAGGCAAGCCGTGAATTCCCTATCTCTTTCGTACAGCGGCTCCTTCAAGTCCTACCTGATGTATCAACCCGGCGCCGGAGTCTGGGTTGCTCTGGCGGAGAATGATTGGAGCTTCAATTGGACCGTCGAGAACAACCCCTGGCCGGCTCCTGGACAATATGAACAGGCCCCCCAAAACGCGCAGTCCACCCCGACCGGAGCCAATGCGTTCCCGAGCTGGACCGGCGACGTCGCGATGCGCCCCTTCTCATAAATCCTGCCATCTTACGAGGGCCATGACGCACGTCGGTTCCATCGAACCGTTGAGAAGGAGGCAGGACCGATGTCCCGCATGAACCGCCGCCTTTTTCTGGGCTGGATGGGGCTTGGGGCCAACGGGCGATGGGCCCTGGCGGCCTCTCCACCGCGACGTATTCCGGAGGCAGAGGAACGCGAAGGAGATGACCCGCAAGGCGGTCGTCTCCCTCCCCGCATCCTCGCCCGAGATCAAGGAGATACCCGCTACTTGGCAGTCGCCTTCAGCCCCGACGGGTCACGGATCATCACCGCCGAGCAGGCCCCGGATTTCCGGCGATACGTCGACCTGGAATCGGTCTTCCGCCGCGATGGCCCCTTCCTCGCCAAGACGCATGGCCGTGGGCCGAGCGTCAGGGTGTGGGACGCGGCGACAGGGAGATCGATCCGGCCGCCGATCGAGTACCCGTCGTACTTGCTCGGCGTCGCGTTGAGCCCCGACGGGTCGCGGGTGGCCGCCGCCGGAGGATTGAAATATATACCCGGCCCCCCCGATACCCTTCGGTCGATTCGCGCGGCGGCAATCAGGGACGGAGGCTCCACCGGGTCGACGCGAGGATTTTACGTCGGATCTGGTGGAGGAGCC
>DAHZZC010000252.1 GCA_027435495.1 Planctomycetales bacterium | reverse complement strand
CGCGAAGCTCGTCCTCGACTCTGCGCAACAGGAGGTCTCGGGCTTCGTCGTGTGAGAGGGTCGAGATCCGGCGGAGGACGTCGAGTTGATCGGCGAGCAGTTTTTGCAGGTCGGCCTCGCGGCGGCGGAGGGTCTCTTGCTGCTCGCCCAGCCGACCGCGCTGGGCCTCCAGCTCATGCTCCTTGCGGTTGATCAGTTCGAGCTTCTCGTCGAGGAGGTCGGCCCGCTTTTCCAGCCGTTTTTCCTGGTCGCGAAGTTCTCGGCGAAGGGCATCGGCCTCGGCGTCGAGTTCGTCGCGACGGCGGAGTAGATCCTCCTTGGCAGCGAGTTCCGCGCGTCGGGCAATGGTTTCGGCCTCGCGGCGGGCGTCGGCCAGGATGACCTCGGCGATGGAGCGCGCCGATCCGGCGCGATACCGGGCCACCAGGAAAGCGGCCACGACCCCGCCGACCGCACCGCCGATGAGCCCGAGGAATTCCGACACGCGAGCCCCGATCGTCTGCTGGCGCGGGCCCTGCCCATCGGGCGGGGCGCCGGCCATCGGCTGGACGCAGAGACATTCCCGGCGGGCGTCGTCGACGGGCGAGCATGGCTCACCGATCCCCGGCGCGGCCGTGCGACGGGGCCTCCCCAGTGTTTCCGATCGGGCGGTCTTAGGGCCATTGGGCCCCGGGTCCGGTTCCGGGTTGCGAGTCGTGCGGTGGCGGGTCGGGCGGTCACGGCGATCGGACCGACCGATCGATCGCTCGGGCCGATGCGGGTCACGCACCGCCCGCGATCGCCGACGGGTCCGATTTCGCCACAGGGAAGCCACTGTCGAGGGGACGATCGGTGTCCGGAGGAATCCGGGCCGACGCGCCACCGCGCGAGGAGTCGTTCTCGCCGTTCCAGATCGATCGATTCGTCGGGGGAGCTTGTCGTATCGTCGGCGCCGGCCTTCGCCTCGCCCCGCGTCGCCCACCTCGACCGGCCGATCGGATCGGATCGGCCGCCGGTTGGGATCCCACGGTCGGGAAGTCCTGGCATCGTTCATTCAAGGTTCATCAAAACGGAAGTCGACTCCGCGCCGGGAATCCCCGCCGCGATGATCGGCCGCCGCTCGTTCGGGAGGCCCGTGCCGTCGCCGGCCGGTACCCTCTGTTCTAATCTATCAGAAGCGCCCGCCCGGTCAATTGCCCGGCGGCGGTCGACGATCGCGGTCACGGCCGCCAACGGTTACGATAAGTCCGGCCGATCCCACTTTGAGGGCCGGCCGATCCCTTCGGTCGGAGCCGATCATGACAAGGCTGGAGATCACCTTGGAGATGGCCGACTGGATCACCTCGCAAGTCCAGTCGTTGCGTGAAGAAGACCCGGCGATCGCGGCCATCGGCGCGTTGCCCCTTTATCGCGATCCGAGGAGCGTGCTGGCCATCCGGCCGGATGGGACGCTCCTGGAATGGTCGGCCGATGGCCGGGGCACGGACGTCCGTCCGATTGTCGACCGATCCTCCGCGCTGCTGGCCCTGCTCGCCGGAGCAAGACGACACCCCAAATTCCGCCCGCTGCTGCCGGCCCCCGCGCCGGGCGACATCGCCTGCGACTGCCATCGAATCCCGCCGCAGATCTCGGGGATGATCGGATGCTCGAAATGCGGCCACCTTGGCTGGCTCGACGAGGAGGGTCCGCGCTTCTTCCGGCCGACCGCCCGACAGGGTCCGAAGATGCCCGCCTTCGGGCTGGTCTTCATCGCGCTGGGAATCTTCAGCTTCATGGGGGCCATCGGATTCTTCGCAGAATTCTGGCGCGGGCCGATCTGGAACGCACTCCTGCTGCTCGTGGTGGGTGTTCTTAGCCTGTGCCTCGCCCCCCGAGGGATCGGACGCCGTCCGACCGGCGATCGTCCCGCTGCGCAGGGCCCAACGTTCGACCTCGACGATCCCGAAATTGCCGAGCTCCCCTCGACCTCAACCACCCACCTCGGCGAGCAGGTCCGCCGCGCACGCGAGCGCCGGCAAAGAGCAGGGGACTGGTGAGCTTTTGGATCCCGCGGAATCCCGTTGAGATCGGATCGAGTGAGTAGACGCGGATTCGTGAATCTGTGCCAATGAGGCAGCAGATTTGGAGATCCGGGGAGGCCCTTCTTGACAGAAGGGCATGCGCGGCCATACGTTCCATTCATCCGCAAACAGCGTTTCTGGCGATCCTACCGGATTCTCCCCCCAACACCTGGGTCACTGTTGACCTGACCCCCAGGGCACAGCCTCTCCAAAAATCGGAGTTCGACCATGAGGGACGCGAACCGTACCGGGACTACTCGACGTGAACTGTTCCAGAACACCGGCCGTATCGCGGCCGCATCCACCCTCGCCGGCCTCGCGATACCATCGGTCCACGCGGCGGGAACCGATCTGATCCAGGTCGCCCTGGTCGGTTGCGGCGGACGCGGCACCGGAGCCGCTGCCAATGCCCTGTCGACCAACAGCGGGCCCATCAAGCTCGTCGCCATGGCCGACCTCTTCGAGGATAAGCTCTGGAAGTGCCACAAAAATCTCCACGGTGACGAGAAGCTTCGATGCAACATCGACGTCCCGATCGAGCGGCAGTTCGTCGGGTTCGATGCCTACAAGCAGGCGATCGACTGCCTGAAGCCGGGCGATGTCGTCATCTTCGCCACACCGCCGGCCTTCCGCTGGGTCCACTTCACCTACGCCATCGAGAAGGGCCTGAACGTCTTCATGGAGAAGCCGTTGACCGTCGACGGCCCCACCTCCAAGCGGATGCTCGAACTCGGTGAGGCCGCGACCAAGAAGAAGCTGAAGGTCGGCGTCGGCCTGATGTCGCGCCACAACCGGGCCATGGAGGAACTGGCCAAGCGAGTGCATGACGGCGAACTCGGAGAGATTATCCTCCAGCGCGGTTATCGGATGCACGGGCCGGTCGGCTACTTCGCCTCGCTCCCTACCCCACGCGGGACCAAGGAGTTGCTCTATCAGATCCAGCGGTTCCACAGCTTCCTCTGGGCCAGCGGCGGGAACTACAGTGACTTCTACATCCACATCATCGACCACCTCTGCTGGATGAAGAACGCCTGGCCGGTGGAAGCCCAGGCGCTCGGGGGACGCCACTACCGCGAGAGCCCCGGAGGCCTTGAGTACATCGACCAGAACTTCGACACGTATTCCGTGGAATACACCTACGCCGACGGGACCAAGATGCTCTTCGACGGCCGATGCATGCTGGGCTGCGAGAACATCTATTCGAGCTACCTGCACGGCTCCAAGGGCTCGGCGATCGTCTCCAAGGCCGGCGACATGGGGCAACCCTCCAGCATCTACAAGACGCAAAGCCTCAAGCGCAAGGACCGGACCTGGGAGTCGAAGGTCAAGGAGGACGAGCGGAACGCCTACCAGAACGAATGGAATGACCTGATTGAGGCCATCCGGAAGGACAAGCCTTACAACGAGGTGAAGCGCGGAGTCGAGGCGAGCCTCGTGACCTCGATGGGCCGCATGGCCGCCCATACCGGCCAGGTGATCACCTTCGACGATATGCTCAACTGCAAGCACGAATTCGCCCCGGGCCTCGACAAGCTGGCCGAGGACTCGCCGGCACCCTTGCAGGCCGACAAGGACGGGAAATACCCCGTCCCCAATCCAGGCCGGAACAAGAAGCGGGAATATTGATCCACAACCTTGCGGATCGGTTCGACCTCTCGGGAGGGTGCGCGACGCGGCCACCCTCCCGATCGCCTCGATACAACCCCTCAGAGCCAGGAGAATGCGAAAGGGAATAGCCCTGCCGATCGCTGAAGCAAGGCCGTTCTCTCGTAACGTTCAAGGGAACAACAGCACGGCATCGATCGTGCCAACCCTGGACGTGGTGTTCTTCGGCTCGATCCTGACGGCCTCAATCTTCTCTCCGATTTGGTTTTTCGTCAGCCTCGCGAAGAGCGCGAGTGAGTCCGCAAATCAGGCGGCAAGGCCGTACTCCGGATACCGACGCGCCAGGTCGATCCGAAGGCGGGCGATGAAGTCGACCAGGAACCGGAAGAGTTTCGGGAATCGGCGGGCGAACGGTCCGCCCATCCGGGCAATCAACTGGGGGAACGTCGCGATCAGGCCCATCACCAGAATCGGCGTCCCGGAAGGAATCGGGCCCGGGATCGCGACCCCGACCGCCCCCAGCCCGATCAGGATCGCGCCAATATCGCGGGGCAATCCCTCGACCTGATGGGCCAGTTCCTGATGCAAGCCGGCCCGTTTCTCGATGCGGCTCATGGGGAAGTCCTCCTCGATGGCTGTGGAGCGAGCTGGGAGCCCGGGAATGGTCTGCAAAGCCCGCGCCTCCAGCGTAGCCATTCCGATCGGAAAAATCGCCGGACGGATGGAGACGCCGAACCCCCGACGGCTTCGATGCGGCCCCGATCGAATCGAGGATCATCGCCGAGCGCCGCGCCATGGATCGTCGCGGCCACCCGGTTGACTCGGGCGATCCCGCGGTTTAGCCTGACCCTCGGGCCGGAAGCCGTCCCTCCATCGTCCCCGGCTTCTCACCGGGGCACGACTTCTGGCCGAATCGTCTGCGTGCCGACCCGGCGCGTGGACCGTACCCAGGACGAGGAGGATGGCTCCCATGGCAGACGCTCGCATCATCGGCCAGTCGGGCGACGAGGTCCACGGCGCCGAGGGGTCTCTGGTCTCGCGCCGCCAGTTCGTCAGGACAGTGGGCGCCGGCGTGCTCGCCGCGGCGGCGCCGATGCCGGGCCGAATCGCCTCAGCGGCCGACGTGGGACCCACCCGATCGGCCCCGGCCGAGACCACCGTCGGCCGGCTCTACAAGACCCTCAATGCCGAGCAGCGCAAGCTCCTCTGCTTCCCGTTCGACCACCCGCTCCGGTCGAGGGTTGGCAACAACTGGGCGATCGTCAAGCCGACCATCGGCGAGATGACCAACGAGCAGCAGGCCCTCTGCCGCGAGATCATGAAGAATATCACCAGCGAGGAGGGCTACGAGCGGTTCATGAAGCAGATGGACGACGACGACGGCGGCCTGGAGAGCTACCACGTCGCCATGTTCGGCGAGCCAGGGTCGGACAGGCCGTTCGAATGGGTCCTCTCCGGCCGGCACGACACTCTCCGCGCCGATGGCAACAGCGTCGACGGCGTCGCCTTCGGCGGCCCGATCTTCTACGGCCACGCGGCCGACGGCCATAATACTGAGGACGCGAAGCACACGCACAACGTCTGGTGGTATCAGGGCGAGCAGGCCAACAAGATCTTCCAGACCCTCGACGAGAAGCAGCGCGCCCAGGCCCTGGTCGCCAAGGCCGAGCCCGACACGCCGGCCTCCATCCGCCTCCGCGGCGACAAGCTCTCCTCCGTCACCACCGGGATCGACGTCGCCGGTCTCGACGGCCAGCAGAAGGTCATGGTCCGCGACCTCCTCGAAATGATGCTCCGTCCCTTCCGCGCCGTGGATGTGGCCGAGGTCCACGAATGCCTCGATCTCAATGGCGGCGTCGACAAGATGCGCATCACCTACTTCCAGGAAGGCGACCTGGGTAAGGACGGCGTCTGGGACATCTGGAAGCTCGAAGGCCCCGCCTTCGCCTGGTACTTCCGCGGCTCGCCCCATGCCCACGTCTGGCTCAACGTGGCGAAGAAGGCGTGAGTCCTCCGCATTCCATCGTCAGCGCGGTGCGATGGCCGGCGAACGTTCACCACCGGGTTTTCCCATCGCACCGCCGCTGATCAGAATCGACGTCGAGAAGCCACCTCGCAACCGGCCCAACGCCTGGTCCGAGATGAACCGTGTTGGCCCAGGTCGCCAGTCGATCAAAGAGGGGATTCCATCCCCAGGCATTTCTCGATGTCCGAACTACGCCACCGGCCCGAACGGCTCCGTCGGCTGACGATGGATCGTCGGCGCGGCGTGGCCCCGGATCCGGCTGACCTCGGCCTCGACCGCGGCGACCTCCTCGGCGGTGGCCAGGATCTCCAGCACGGTCTCGGCGACGTACCGCCCGCCGGGTGGGAGTGTGACCACTCGCCCACGTTCCTTCTCGATCGGGCGCGGGTTGGGGTAATTCGTCCCTGGTTCAAGGCCGGTGACGTACCCATCGCGAAGGCCGCCGGTGTTCTTCCAGAGCGTGAACGCCGGGAGCTGATCTTTCCGGAACCGCAAGACGACTCCCTTGTCGCCGGCCGCGTTTCGGAGCATCGCCAGGGTCGGTCCGCCCTCGGGGCCCTCGTGCAGGTCGTGGAAGTAGACCTGCTCGGCATAGCCGGGCTCGGGTGGGCCGTAGACGTCGTGCCCGTCGATCCCCTCCTGGGCTCGAGCGTCGCGCGGGGCCATCGTCCGCGTCGGTGCCACAAACCGGGCACCGGGGTCCAGGAACGGCGGGCCGAAGTTCCAGTGGTACAGGAGCTGAAACTCGCCCGGCTGGTCCTTCAGGTTGACGATCTCATCGCGGACAACCAGCCGGTTGGAGCCGGGGATCGTTTCGTATCGGGTCTCCATCCGGAGTTGCGGGCCGAACAGGCGGGCCTCGTCGACGTGCCCCTCGATCGTGATCACGTGCGGCGGGTCGGGGTCGACATGCACCGCGACGAACGACGCTGGCGCATTGGCGATCTTGCCGTGCAGGCCGAAGAGGGTTCGGCCCTCCTCGAACGGCGCTCCGTTGTTCTCCAGGCCGCACCGGGCCATGAGCTCGTCGAATCCGTCGAGCCAGCCGATTCCGCCGGGCCCAGGCAGGTTCACCAGCCCGGGATGCACCGGGCCGTCCGTGATCGGCGACTCCCACCCCAGGACATTCCCCTCGTGGAATCCCTTCCAGAGTCCCATGCCTCGCGTCGGGACGACCGCGAACCGGAGCGCGCCGTTGTCGACCACGATCAGGTCGACGCCATCACGACGGCCGCCGTGCAGCCGGCGCTTGCTCACCGACCAGGGCGACGTCACCCCCAGCCCCATCTCGGCGGCATCCACCGTGAGGGTCTCAATCCAGATTTCGTGCGAGACATCGGTCAGCGTGAACGTGGGCATGATCCCCTTCGCTTTCTCTCGAACGACCGGAGCGGCCGGCCGCACCCGGCCGCGATCCGGACATCGTAGCGCCCCGATCGCCCCGAATCCAGCGGGCTCCCGCACTCCGGGAATTTGGGCCTCCGACGATTTTTGTCGACGGTTCCCTTGACTTCGGCACATCGATTGCGATAACCATCCCTTCGTTGGCTCCGAGGCATGCTCACCAGGGTCCAGGCAAGGGCCCATCCTTTCCCGGAAGCGTGCCGATCTGTCTTCCACCGGTCCAGAGGATCGACCCGGAGCCCTTGCCGAATTCGAAACGGAAGATTCCGACTTGAACCGCGGGACGATCGGGACGCGCCCGGTCCTCGCGCCGATAAATTCCGAGGCGACTGATGGGCCGACTGGCCCGCATTCCGGAGGCATCGACACCCATGTTCACCAACCGTCGAAATCAGCGGAACCGTCGTGAAGCCCTGCTCACCCTGGAATCGCTCGATGAGCGGCTGGTGCTCTCGGCGACCGCCGCGGCAGCGATCGGGCCCCATACCGCCGCCGTCGAGCAGGGGCACGAGGCCATGATCGCCCGAGACGAGGCCAAGCTTGCCCGTGTCGAGGTCCGACACGAGGCCCAGGCGGCCCGCGTTGAGGCCCGACACGAGGCCAGGCTCGCTCGTGTTGAGTCCCGACACGCGGCCAGGCTCGCACGGATGGCGTTGCCAGCCGTTGCCGCCCCGATGATCCCCGCGACCATGACGCCCGCCGCGACCACATCGACCTCGGCCTCGGCCGCCGCCTCGACGCCGGCCTCGCCTGTCGGGATGACAACCACCACAACCACGACCCCGGCCACAACCATGTACGCCACCACGAACACGCCAGCCTCGACGGCCGCAAGTTCCTCCAGTTCCACCAGTTTTTCGACAACCGCGAGCACAGGGTCCAGCACATTACCATCGAACGTCGATGCGAATCTCCAGTCGCTCTACAGCGAGTATGAAAGCGCCGGCGGCGGCACCGACTTCAAACCGTCGCAGGCCAGCGACAAGCTCCTGCAGATCAGCGGCACCAGCGTCGCGGTCTCGCTGAAGATCAACTCGCCGAGTTCCTTTAGCTCGGCGATGTCAACGCTCAAGGCGGCCGGGATGCAGGTCACGGCGTCGTCGTCCACCTACGGCCTGATCGACGGCATGCTGCCGATCGCCAAATTGCCAGCCGCGGCCTCGGTCGCGTCGAGCGTCAACGCATCGCCGCCGCCGAATCTTTTCCTCTGATTCACGAGCCCGCTGAGCGGCTTCGATCACTCCGGAAGGGCGAGGCGGGCGCGGTGAATCCGTAGCGGATCGAAATCGGTCCTGACTCGCCGAGGCGGTCGGATTGGCGAGGAAAACCTCGGAAGCCTGACGAGGATCGGGTTGGACCGGCTCAACCCGATCCGTTCGCGACGATCAGGCTGGAGAGCCCATCCTGAGGAATTGGAG
>DAHZZC010000251.1 GCA_027435495.1 Planctomycetales bacterium | reverse complement strand
CTGTGTCTCTGTGGTTTATTGAATCTTCCATAGAGGAGGGCGTTTCTCGACGAAGGCAGCGATTCCCTCGCGAGCTTCCTCGGACGATCGAATGACCGCGCTGACGGCCGCCGCTCCGCGGAGGTCTTTCGGCCAGTTCTGGACCTCAAGGAGGATTCGCTTGGTGTTCGCCAGGGCGGAGGGGCCGCACATGACCAGCTCGCCGGCGAGCCGGACGGCTTCGGCGAGGCAGGCGTCGGACTGTCGGACCGCGTTGACCAGCCCCCAGTGCAACGCCTGCGAGGCCGAGATCGGTTCGCCGGTCAACAGGAGCTGCCGCGCCCGACGATCGCCGATCTGTCGGACGAGATCGGGCATCACGATCGAGGCGACAAGCCCACGACGGACCTCGGGGTAACCAATTCGTGCCGACTCGCAGGCGACAACCAGATCGCAGGCCGCCATCAGCCCTGCGCCGCCAGCGAGCGCATCGCCGTTGACCGCGGCGACGATCGGTCGAGGGAGGGTGTGCAGGCGGTGGAGCAGGTCGGCAAACTCCTTGAGGACGTCGACCATTTCCTGCTCGCCATCGGGCGCAGCGTCCATCACCGCGGCTTCCTTCAGGTCCATCCCGGTGCAGAACGAGATCCCGCTGCCCGTGAGGACGATCGATCGAATGGTGGTGTCGATGCCGAGCTCATCAAGGGCGTCGCGAAGCCTGGCGAGCAGTTCTTTCGAGAGGGCGTTGCGTCGCTCGGGGCGATTGAGGGTCAGGATCGCGACCGGGCCGCGATTTTCCCGGATCAATAGGGGCATGGTCATGATGGAATTACTCCGGGACGGGAGAGGAGGTACCGGCGTCGTCGGGCATCGGTATCGGCATCTCGAGCAGGAGGGTGGCGAGCGATTTCCCCTGGCTGTCGATCCGCAACGAGCGGCTGGCGCCCCCCGACAGGGCGTTCTCGATCACGAAGTTGAAGGCATTCAGGTTTGGTAATTCATAACGGACGACCGGGCCGGCTCCGAGCGGGCGGAGGTACTCGGCAACAGACTTTGCGGTCAGGCGGTCCGCCAGCAAGGAATAGACTCTGGCGTCGCGCGCCACGACACCGATATTGGAGCGGTCTCCCTTGTCGCCGCTCCGGGCGTGGGCGAGGTCTCCGAGGCGGATCGATCGTGATGGGTTCGGCATGCTCGCCTCAATCGGCATGGGACGCCGCCCACTCGGCGGCCGTCCGGATCTCCACCCGGGCCCCGGGCTCCACCAGGTCGCGCGGCACCAGCGTCGGCCAGTATCCAAACGCGGGGCGTGGCGAGGGCCGGCCGGCCGTATAGCCGACGATTCCTGGCGGCCCGGACGTCACCAGCGGCGCCAGTTCCCGGCAGAATCGGTCGACGGCGGTTCGTTCAGGGTCGCGGACCGTCACCCGGAGCACGACCTCGAACGGAGGCGAGGCCGGGACGACCACCCCTCGCGCCACGTCGCCGGCGCCCAGGCACTCGATCATCGACTCGGCGAGGGCGAAGCCCGCGCGTCGGACTCGCTCCAGGACAATCCGGCCAGCGGCGCGTGCCCGGGCCTCGGCGTCGCGACCGACCACTGCGAGCATTCCGCTGGCGGTCCAGCCGTTGCGATAGACGCCGACCAGCTTGAGCCGGTCGGACGGCCTCGTACCCTGCGCACCAGTCACGGCGACTCGGTCCGTGCCCTCCTCGCGGATCGAGAGTCCGGTGAAATCGACATCGACGTCCGGGGTCCGGTATCGCGACGGGTCGTCGATCTCGTAAAGCAATTGCTCGGCGACGGTGGCGAGGTTGATGCGTCCGCCGGAATCGCCGGGCTTGGTGATGGTGAACGAGCCGTCGGCCTCGATCTCGGCGATCGGGTAACCGATCCGGGGGAAGTCGGGAACCTCGGTCCAGTCGGTCCAGAGGCCGCCGGTCGCCTGGGCGCCACATTCGATCAGGTGCCCAGCCGTCGAGGCCCCCGCGAGTCTCGGCCAGTCTTCCCATCCCCACCCGAAATGGGCGGCGGCCGGACCGAGGGTCAGCGAGGCGTCGGCGACGCGTCCGGTCACCACGAGCCGCGCCCCCTGGCGAATCCCGACCGCGATCGCGTGCGCCCCGAGGTAGGCGTTTGCGGCGACCAGACGCCCCGCAAGGTCCACGCCCATAGGCTCGCCCGTCTCCAGGTGCGCCAGGTCCACGCCCTCGGCGACCCAGTCGGGGATGCGAGCCAGGACGTCATCCCCCGTCACC
>DAHZZC010000250.1 GCA_027435495.1 Planctomycetales bacterium | reverse complement strand
CAGATGCAAGACCGTGCCGAACTCTACGACCTGCTCGGCTATTCCGACTGGGAACGCCGCGACCGCTCCTATTTCACGGGTGAAGGAATCACGTGATGGTGCAAGATTTCGCCGATCGATCGTCGGAGCTGGTGCGCGAGGGTTGGGACCACCTGCGCGCCGGGCGTCCGATCGCGGCGCGGGCCTGCTGGCAGCGGGCGATCCAGGTCGACGGCTCGGCGGCGGCCTCGAAGGCCATCGAGCGGCTGGAGCGGTCGGGCGACCTCCCGGCTTCCGCCCGCGCCAGGTATCGCCTCCGGGCACCGGCCGACCCCTCGCGGCGATCGGCCTGGGACGACCGACTCGGCGGCACGGACCTCGACGGAATGGCCGACGCCTTCGGCCGACTGGCCGCCGACGACCCAACCGACGCCTCCGCCTGGTACAACCGGGCCGTCGTCCTGGCCTGGCTCGGCTCCAACCGCGAGGCGATCTCAGCGCTCGATCGGGTGGTCGCGATCGAGGCCGCCACCGCCCCCGACCACGCCGTCGAGGCCGCCACGCTCGCCGAATTGCTTCGCGCCGGCGGCGGGGCCGAAACCCTGGCCGACGATCTCCGATTCTCCTGCACGATCGATGGACCCACCATCGACCCCGACGTCCTGCTCGCCGAGTTTCCGACGATCCGAAAGATCGAGACGCCCCAGGCTCCCGGCCTCGACGCCGCGCCCGAGGTGCAGGTCTTCGAATGGCTCGATCGGCTGTTGCCCGAGGCCGGCACCCTCGCCGCGACGGCCTTGCCGGTCGTCCTGGCGAGTCTCGTGATCCGGCCGACGGGCGGGCTCCGACTCTCCAGCCCCCGCGCCGAGACGATCGAAGAGGCCGAGGAGGCGCTCCTCGGCCGGCTCGGGATCGGGGCCGAATCCGCCCGGCGCGAGGCCGCCCCGCTCCCGCTCCCGTTCCTCGACGCCGACGTCTGGACCGTCCGCATGACCCCGGGCCTAGACCCGGCGCACGCCGACGCCCTCCGCCGCGACTGGGTCGAGCATTATTACGAGGACCTCTGGGTCCGACGTCCGAGGCAGTCCCTCGGCGGCCGGACCCCGCTCGACACGGCCGAGGCCGCCCATCGGGGCGACCCCGAGGCACGTGCCCGACTCACGGCGGTCGTCGCCTTCCGCGAGCAACTGGGCCAGCGCCCCAGCGCCCGGGTTCTCTACCAGGGCTATCCCTTCGACCGACTCCGCCGACGGCTTGGCCTGGCGGCCGACGACCCCGACGCCGTGGATCCGTCCGACCTCTCGTGCGCCCCGGCCTGGGAGCTGGCCGCGCTCGATCCAGGCTCGCTCGACGACCATCGACTCCGAGACGCGGTTGCCTCGGCGGCCGGACTCCGCCTCGATGCGATCACCGCTCCCCTCGCCGACGAACTCTTGCGACGCGGACTACCGACCGAGGGGTCCATCCGGATCGGTGCGGTCGGGGCGATCGTCCGCCGGGCGATGGCCGCCGACGACGCTGACAAAGCCCTCGTCGCGATCGACCAGGCCCGGACCTCGGCCGACCCCGCGACCGCCGAGATTCTGGGCGTCTGGCGAGCCGAGATTCTCTCGCGATCCGGCCGACCGGATGAGGCTCTTGCGACCTACCAGACGATGATCTCGGCCGATCCCCGGGGCGCCGCGATCGCCCTCGAAGGCGGTGAGACGCTGCTTGATAACGGCCAGGCCGACCAGGCCCTCCGCCTGCTCCACGTCGCCCGATACCTTGGCGGGGAGTGGACCGTTCGCCGCGCCATTCGCTGGCTGTCCGACCTCGGCGACTGGCCGCCGCCGCCCTCATCGTCGTGAGCCGACCGGCTCCACATCGCGGACGGTGATCAATCGCGTTCCCAGATCCTGATTGAAGTGGACCGCGCCTCGAACTCCGACCCGTCGAAGGCCGACCGCTTCCAGGTCGAGACCGGGGGGGATGTCGAGATAGGCGACCGTCCGGCCGTCGGCGCCGATCAGGGCGTGAAGTTTCCGGCCGTCGAGGAGCCGGGACGACGGCTGAACGATCCCGATCCCCTGGTAAGTGACGGTCCGATACGCGTCGACGGCGGCCAGACGTCGGCCGAGCCAGGCGATCTCGCCATCGCGTCGTCGGCTTCGGTCGAGCACCTCGCAGAACTCGCGGGCGGCGGCGGCGGCCTGCTCGTGTCGAGTGAGCCGTGCCAGGCGGGATCGGAGCGCCTCCTCGACGGCCGGATTGTCGCCCGACTGTTTCAAAATGGCCTGATACCCCGCGCGGACGTCCTCGAACCGCCATCGGTCGATGGGCTGGGATTTCAGGATGGTTCGATGCAGGTCGTCGAGGCGGGCCATTTCCCCGGCGACTTCCGGCGGCAGCGAGCCCTCGGCTTTGGGGTCGTCCTTCGGGACGAGGTACGACGCCAGCCGTTCGGGAACGCCCTGGGTGCGAGGAATCTCGCGCAGGCCGTGATCGCGGACGTAGCAGGACGCCGCATCCGGCGGAACGACGGCGTACCAGAGGCCCGCGCCGGGCCCCTGTCCGATCGCGACCGGCGGCCGATCCACGAGCCGGACCATCGTCCCGCGCCCGAGTTCCAACCAGGGCGGACCCGGCATCCGGGCGCCGAGCCGTCCTGATCGCACCACCGCCCGAGCCGAGCTGACCCACCCCCGGACCGGCGGCTCGGCTGGGACGGGATTTTCGCGAACCTTGCCCCAATCGATGCCCGACCGCTCGACCCACCCGATGGCGGAGGTTGGCGGGTCGATCTCGGCCCATCCGCCATCAAGGCGGCGTCGGACCCGGACGCGATCCCCGCGCTGGAGATTCCCGGTGGCGAAGGCGCCGTCATCCGGTTGGTCGAGTACCATGAGATGGTCGGCGATCACCGACGCCTCCCGACCGGTCGCGGCCAGGAGCGTCGTCGACAAAACCCCGATCGCCAGCACGCTCGACCACACAGACCGTCGATCCCCCGCCCAGGTCCGTTCCGAAACGCCGGACCGGTCTATCGGCCTGATAACCGGGATCCGTCCGCCCGTCAAGGGAGCAAGACCATTTGCCGAGGCTGGCTTCCGGCGGATAATCGGAATCCTCTCGCCCCAGGGGGATCGAGGACCGGGGAAAAAAGCATAATAGAGGACTTATTGAATGTGGACAGCGACATGTCCCATTTTTTCCGTCGATGCCCCATGAAAATCTCCAATGTCTTTGAACGGTGAGATAGACCGGCCCAGCCCTTCGGGACCTGGGCCGGTTCGTGAGTCAGCGAGCGGGAGGGTCACTTCTCTTTGCGAACGCCCTTGAAGGGTTCGCCATCCTGCTTCACGTCCATGAACTTCCCGGTCTCCGTGTCCCGCTTGACCCATTGCTCGGTCACCGGGTTGAAGACCTGGGACCGATCCCGCACGGC
>DAHZZC010000249.1 GCA_027435495.1 Planctomycetales bacterium | reverse complement strand
TCGCATCTTGAAGGGCTGCCGCGGTTTTCGTGCGCCGGCGGCGGCCTGGGTTGATTCCGCTCACACTTCGTCCCGAACCCGCGAGGATCATCGCATGCCCCTTCGTCGACGTGGATTTACCCTCATCGAATTGCTGGTCGTGATCGCAATTATCGCTGTGCTGATCGCGCTGCTGCTTCCCGCGGTGCAAGCGGCGCGCGAGGCTGCCCGCCGTTCTCAATGCGTCAACAACCTCAAGCAGATCGGCCTGGCCATCATGAACTACGAGTCGGCGAATGGGGCGCTTCCGCCGACGGCCGTTGATGCCTCGCAAATCATGAACGACTTCTCGATGAAGGCGCGAATCCTTCCCTTCATGGAGCAAACGACCGCATACAATTCCTTGAATATGGCTTTCTCCGCTATTCCCTATCACGGGACTTCCAAGGACGTTCATCAGACCAACTTCACGGTCCGTACGCTCCGGATCAGCTCGCTGATCTGCCCATCCGATAGCAACATCCCCTGCGGCGTGGCGACGTTAAACGGAAATTCGCAGCAGATCGGCTATTCCAGCTACCCCAACAGTATTGGAACGACCTACTCCAACTTTGGCCGGATCATCGACGGCCCGGCCTATCTGATGGGAAACCCCAATTACGGCGGCACGGTGACCCTGGCCTCGGTGACTGACGGGACGTCGAACACGGTCATCTTTAGCGAGTGGATCATGGGGACCTTCGGCCAGCCGACGCCTGGTTTGCATCAGGTTTACCGCGGCTCGATGGTTTTCCATGATCTGGTGACCGGCCCGATCCCCACCTTCTCGGCCTCCTGCCAATCGGCGACGACGTTCTGGCCTTCCTCAGCGAAACCGTGGGACCAGAAGGGAGGCGAGTGGCTCGACGACGACTGTCCGCAGGGCGGGTGCTACAGTCACCTCAACACACCCAATCTCAAGGGCTGCTTTTATTCGAACCAGACGGGGACTCACTCGATCTTCACCCTCGTCGGCGCCAGCTCGAATCACCCTGGCGGTGTGAACGCCGTCTTCATCGACGGTTCGGTCCACTTCATCAAGAACTCGGTGAACTGGCAGACATGGTCGGCACTGGCCTCGAAGGCCGGCGGCGAGGTTCTTAGCGCCGATGCCTATTGATCTCGAGGTCGCCGGACCCTCCTCAATCGATCGATTCTTTCTCCAGGGGTTATTCACACGTGGCGATTCGCGAGTTTGCAACGGGACGTACTGTGATCGCCTGGCTCGGCCTGGCTGCCACGCTGACGGGATCGGCCGTGGTAGGAGGCGACGAGACTCTCGGCCATCGCCTGCCGACCATCTACCTGATCGGCGACTCGACTGTCCGGACCGGGACGAAGGGGCAGCAGGGATGGGGTGACCCGTTCATCACTCTCTGCGATTCTTCGAAGGTTCGGGTCGAGAACAGGGCGCGCGGAGGGCGGAGCAGTCGTACCTATCTGACCGAGAGCCTCTGGAACCAGGTCCGAGATGAGCTGCGCCCGGGCGACGTCGTTTTGATCCAGTTCGGCCACAATGACGGCGGACCGCTCGTCGGCGGCCGAGCGCGAGCCTCGCTGAAGGGGAACGGCGAGGAGACGCGCGAAGTGGTCGACACGAAGACCGGCAAGGCTGAGGTGGTCCATACTTTCGGCTGGTATCTTCGCCGGTATATCACCGAAGCGAAGGCGAAGGGGGCGGCGCCGATCGTCTGCTCGCTGGTCCCCCGTAACATCTGGGACTCTCGTGGAAAGGTTCGCCGGGCGTCGGCTGATTACGGCCGATGGGCGGCCGAGGCGGCCCATCAGGGAGGGGCGTTCTTCATCGATCTGAACGAGCGAGTCGCCGAACGGTATGAGGCCGATGGGCCCGAGGTGGTCAAGACCCGGTACTTCGGAACCGACCACACCCACACCACCGAGGCCGGCGCGCGGGTGACCGCTGAAATCGTCGCCAGGTCGCTCCAGGAGCTTGACCTGCCGACGCTTCGAGGTGCCTTCCGTACCGCGACGAAGGCGACCGACGCAGGTCGTTCCACCCGGCCAGGCGCCGCACCCTATCGGTTCGACTTCGGCCCAGGTGCGGCGGCGCCGGGATTTGTCGCGGTGAGCCCCGAGACCGCGTTCCACGCAGACCGCGGCTACGGGTTCGAGCCCGGCCCTCGGGTTGAGGGACTCGACCGGGGCGGCGATGATTTGCTTCGGGGCGACCTTTGCACCGGTTCGGCCCCGTTTGCCTTCTCGGTCGCGGTGCCGGAAGGGAACTACCGGGTCACGCTAACCCTGGGCGATCGTGAATTGGGCTCGGAAACCTCGGTCCTGGCTGAGTCACGCCGGCTGATGCTCGATCGAGTTCGGACTGAGCCCGGTCGGTTTGTCACCCGGACCATCGCCGTCTATGTTCACACCCCTCGGATCGACGACCACCGCCAGGTTCGGCTGAAGCCCCGAGAGCTGGGAATTCGTGACTGGGACGATAAACTGACGCTCGAGTTCGCAGGCGATCGACCCTGTATCGCTGCGGCGGAGATCTCGCGCGCTGATGACGCCGTCACAATGTATCTGCTCGGGGATTCCACGGTCGCCGACCAGACCAGTCCGCCCTGGAATAGCTGGGGGCAGATGATCCCCCTTTTCTTTGGTCCGGGCCTTGCGATTGCGAACCACGCCGAGTCGGGCGAATCGCTCCGGAGCGCCCGACGTGCCGGGCGGCTCGACAAGGTTCTCAGCACCATCCGACCGGGCGACTTCCTTCTCATCCAGTTCGGTCATAACGACCAGAAGTAGAAGGGGGAAAACGTCGGGGCGATGACCACGTACCTGGCGGACCTGAAGAGTTACGTCGAGGCCGGAAGCGGGCGGGGTGCTCGGCCGATCCTCGTAACTCCGATGCACCGCCGGCGCTTCGACGCTCGAGGTAAGGTCGTCAACAGCCTGGGCGATTATCCCGAAGCGGTGCGCAGGGCCGCACGGGAGGAAGGTGTGCCGCTGATTGACCTGAACGTGATGAGCCGGGCGCTCTACGAGGCGCTCGGACCGGAAGGTTCTGCCTCAGCCTTTGTGGACGGTACCCACCACAATGCTTTCGGCAGCTATGAGCTCGCCCGATGCGTCGTCGAGGCCATCCGTTCGAATGCGTTGCCGCCGGCCCGATACCTTGTCGAGGGTCTCTCGCCGTTCGACCCCTCCCATCCCGATCGCCCCGAGGTCCTTCGGCTCGGGTCGGCACAGCAGTTCCCCATCGTCCCCGTTCCTGTCCTTCGTGGATCCTCTCTCGTATCGTCGATCTTCGATCCGGAGTCCTCTCCATGGCCGTTGCTCGTCGCGGCTTCACGTTGATTGAATTGCTGGT
>DAHZZC010000248.1 GCA_027435495.1 Planctomycetales bacterium | reverse complement strand
ATCGGAATCCAACCACGATGAAGTACGTCATTAAGCTTTACATCACCGGCCAGACCCCGCGATCCCTTCGGGCCATCGAGAACCTGCGGCGGATTTGCGATACGGAACTGGACGACCAGTATGAGCTGGTCGTGATCGACGTGCTGGAGCGGCCCCAGCTTGCCGAGGACGAGAAAATTCTGGCGACACCAACGGTGGTCAAGGAATTGCCGCCGCCGATCCGCCGGATCATCGGCGATCTTTCGGACACCGAGCGGGTTCTTCTTGGCCTGGACCTCTGGTCCTCGCAGGTTTAGCGGGTCTGCCGCGACATCTCTTCCGGACTGGATGCCCCGGCCTGTCGCGCCAGGTCTTATGTAAGAGCCGAGACCCTCGCTGAACATGACGCCCGAACCTTCGCAGAGTCCCGCGAATCCTCAATCTCCGTCGCCAGGGGCGAGCGAGGCTCGCTTCCGAAAGCTGATCGAGAGCAATGCCGACGGCATGCTGGTGGTCCGTTCCGACGGAACCATCCGCTACGCCAATCCAGCGGCGACTTCCCTCCTGAATCGCTCCGCCACCGAGCTGGTCGGTCGGTTCTTCGGCATTCCGATCCTCGCCGGTGAAACCACCGAGATCGACCTCCCTTTCCGTGACGGGAAGGTCGTCGTCGTTGAGATGCGGGTCGTCGAGACCGAGTGGGAAGGTGAGCCCGCGCTCCTCGCCTCGCTCCGCGATATCAGCGACCGCAAGATTCTGGAGGAGGAGCTCCGCCAGAAAATCGCCGAGCTGGCCGTCGCCGATCAGCGGAAGGACGAGTTCCTGGCGATGCTCTCGCACGAGCTACGCAACCCGCTCGCGCCGATCCTCAACGCCGTCCACATCATGCGGCTTCGCGGCGACGACCAGGTCCTCCGCGAGCGGATGCGCGACATCGTCGAGCAACAGGTCCGGTGCATGGCCCGACTGGTCGACGACCTGCTCGACGTCTCTCGAATCACGCGCGGCAAGATCCAGCTTCGGCTCGAACCGGTGAGCGCCACGGCCCTGATTCAGCGGTCGATCGAGACCGTTCGGACCCAACTCGCCGCCAAGTCGCACGAGCTCCACGTCACGCTCCCGGATGAGCCCGTTCGCATCTGGGCCGACCCCGTCCGGCTTGAACAGGTTATGAATAACCTTTTGAACAACGCCGTCAAGTACACCGACAAGGGCGGGCGCATTGACGTCGCGGCCGAGGTGGATGGCGACGACGTGACGATCCGGGTCAAGGACGACGGCATCGGCATCGATCGCGAGATGCAGGAGGCGATCTTCGGCCTGTTTACCCAGGTCGACCATTCCCTGGCCCGCTCGCAGGGGGGGCTCGGTATCGGATTGACGCTGGCGCGCAACCTCGTCCAGATGCACCACGGCTCCCTTGTCGCACGCAGCGATGGGCCAGGACGAGGCAGCGAGTTCGTCGTCCGGCTCCCGATCTCAAAGGAGGCCATCAAGGCCGACGTTCCGCCTCCTCCTCCTCCACTGCCGACCCCGGGCGCCTCGCGCAGGGTGCTGGTGGTCGACGACAATCTTCCCTCGGCCGATAGCCTGAGCCTGATCATCAAGCTCTGGGGTCACGAATGCCGGGTCGCGCATGCGGGGCCCGACGCCCTCGAAGAGGCTGCCGTCTTCCGCCCCGACGTCATCCTGCTCGACATCGGTCTGCCCGGGATGGACGGTTACCAGGTTGCCCAGGAGCTTCGCGGCCGACCCGGCTCGGCGGAGGTTGTCCTGATCGCGATGACCGGCTACGGACGAGAAGAGGACCGCCGACGCACACGAGAGGCCGGGTTCGACCAGCACCTTGTCAAGCCGCTCGACCTCGACGACCTCGAGCGCCTCCTCGCCCATATCGGCGAGCCAGGCGGGCTCGGCCATCCCTCGATTCGATCCTGACCGCTCACTTCGCCGCCTCGCCCGCCGGGATCATCGGCGCCCGGCCGATGGCCCGATGGAGCCGGAACTGCGCCCGGTTATAAGCGAGCACCGCCGTCAGGTAATCGGTCCGCGAGAACGCCAGCGCCTGGATCGGCTGAAGAACCTCGATCGGTCGAGTCGCGCCGGGAAGTCCGCCGCCGCCCCGGATATTGGTCATGTTCAGCTTGAGCGACTGCACCGCCTCGGCGACCGACTCGCGTGCATCCTCCATCGAGTCCGCCGCGGCCCGGCGCGCCTTGTACGCGGCGACGACGTCCGCGGCCACCTGTGCCTGAATCCGCAAAAAATCGATGTCGGCCATGTGTCGGCCCGCGTGCGCCTGCCGGATCACGCCCCGGTCGATCAGGCCGAGGCCGCGGAGATCCCAGAAGAGACTGGCCGCAAGGTCGCCCCGGCCGCTGAAGTTGCCGAAGTACGACCCGACGCCGCCTCCAAATCCGCCTCCCGCATAGCTCACCGCCAGTGAGGGGACGAACGGCCGCAGCCTCGCTTGCTTGAGCCGATAAATCGACGCCTCGACCAGTTCGCGCGCTTGCAAAAGCTCGGGCCGCCATCGCCAGGCCTGCGTGATCAGGTCGTCGAGAACGCAGTCGTCGGCGACCGGTCGATAGACGGTCTCCGCGGGCTCGGCGGGTGCCACCACCACGTGCGGATCGATCAGGAGCGGACGGACCAGGTTGGCCGAGGCAACCTCCAGTTGACCGACGGCCATCCGAATCGATCGCTTTCGGCTCCGCAATTCCGCAAGGATCCGGCGATGATCGGCTTCAAGACCGGCTCCGGATTTGACGAAACTCCCCGTGATTGCCGCGAGGGACCCCGCATTCTCGGCGGCTTCTCGGGCGATCTGGAGCATCCCGGCTGCCTCCTGAAGGTCGAAATAGCCCTCCGCCGCTCCCAGGATCGCGTCGTTCGTCGCGGCGGCAACTCCCGCCCGGTTCGCCGCGATCGTCCGCTTCGCGACCTTCACCCCGAAGATCGCGTCGGAGATCCGGAGCGTCCCGCTCAGGCTGTTCAGCGCCGGGAAGCCCGAACCTGGCGGCGCCGCGGGAAAGCTGTTGGCGAGCGTTGCCGTCGAGCTCAACGAGAGCGACCCTCGACTCACCGTGATCACCTTCCCGTTGATCTCCTGCACCTGTCCGTCCAGCCGATAATACGTCGGCCCGGTGAAGAGGCTCGGCAGCCAGAGCCCGCGCGCCTGGTCGAGCTGGCCAACCGCGTGCAGAACCTGCTCACGCGCCGTCGCGATATCCAGGGCGCGCGCTCCGGCCAGCCGGAGCGCATTCGCAAGGTCGATCGGTTGCACTTCCTGACCGTCGAGGATCGGGAACCCTCGCCCCTCGGCCGTCGTCCGGATCTCGGTCGACTCCGACGGCTCGGGTAACGCGGGAATCGTCGGCATCCGAACGGCCGGCGCCGGCGTGCCCAGTCGGACCGCCGTTGGCGCCGTCGGGCGCTCCTGCCCGCGTGCCATCACGGGCGAGATGGCCGCGAGCCACACCGATCCGAGGCAAATCTTCAGCGAAGCCTTCACGGATCGTCCCTCCTGGACACCCATCCGAACCCGCGACCGATCCGCGCCGGTGTTTTCCAGGATCGGCCGATATCGAAGGCCGACATCAGCGGTCGTGCCGTCGGGTCCGGCAGTGATGGCCGAGAAGGCCGCGCGACCCTCGCAATCGTCAGGGTTTCGCTCCCGGCGGTGGCAAAGAAACCTGCACCGGCTGACCCTCGGTCAGCGAGCCGGCGCCAGCCTTCACCACCTGGTCCGAGGCCGAAAGCCCACCCAGAATCTCGGTGTACGTCCCGTCGCTGAGCCCGAGCTGGACAGGCCGACGCCTCGCCTTCCCCTCGACGACGACAAAACAAGCATCCTCGCCCGACTCGCTCAGCACGGCCGAGGCCGGCACACAAGGCACGTCGGCGCGCTCCTCAACCAGAACGGTCGCATACGCATAGAGCCCTGGCTGAAGATGGCCATCCGGATTCGGTACGTCGACCTCGACGCGAAGCGTCCGCGCCTTCGGATCGATCGCCCAGGAGGTCCGCGTCACCTTCGCCCGGATCGTCTGCCCCCGAATCGCCTGAATCCGAATCGTCGCGGGGTCGCCCGGCTGAACGTCGTGCGCGAAGACCTCGGGGACATCCACCCGGATCGTGAGCAGGTCCGACCGCGCCACGACAAACAGCGGCGGCCGATCGGCGCCCGGCTGAGTCAGATCGCCAGTATTGATATGTCGCTCGGTAACAATTCCATCAAAG
This sequence comes from Planctomycetales bacterium, assembly GCA_027435495.1. Taxonomy (GTDB): domain Bacteria; phylum Planctomycetota; class Planctomycetia; order Isosphaerales; family Isosphaeraceae; genus JAKAUH01. The sequence goes on along the minus strand of DAHZZC010000248.1, from coordinate 13,281 downwards.
GGCGCAACGATCCGGGCGTATCCGAGCATCGCCGAGGCGCGCCCCGCTTCTTCTCGAGCGACATCGACGGCGGCAGCGGCCGATCCCAGGTCGGACCGGGCGCGATCCAGCCCCGCGCGGGCCTGAATCACGGCCGCCTCCGCCGACCGAACCTGCGCCTGCGACTCCTCGACGGCCGCCTCAGCCGATCGGAGCTTGTTCCGGGTCTCGTCGAGCAGGCTCCCGGTTTGAGCCTTCGCCTCGAAAAGCTGCGTGACCCGGCGATGCTCCGACTCCCATCGATCGAAGTCGGCCGCCGCACGACCGATCCCCGCTCGTTCCTCGGCCAGCTTCGCCGAGGCCGCCGTAACGTCGGCCTCGGCCACCTCGACCGCCGCCTCAGCCTGGCGACGATCGGCCTCCGCCCTCACCACCGCCGCCCGCTTTTGCCGGAGATCCGCGTCCATCTCGGGCACCGAAAGCTCCGCGAGAAGCTGCCCCTTCTTCACAACGTCGCCGATGTTGGCAGTCCACTCCTTCACATATCCGGGAATCTTCGCGTGAATGGCCGTCGTCTCAAACCCCTCAAGCTGCCCTGGCTCGCCAACGCTCCGCCGGATCGTCTGCCGGGCCGGCTGGACGACCTCAACGCGCCGGATGGCCGCCGTCGCGGCGGAGGCAGTCCGATCCTCGCCGCCCGGCTCGCAACCAGCCATCATCGGCCCAACCGCAATCAGCACGAGACCCAGGACTCGCCCCACGCCGAGCGAGGCGCCCTCACGCGTCCCAACCCATCCGTTCACCGCCTCGCAATCGTGGTGCGAACTCTCCGGATCGTCGGGATCGATCGATGACGACTCTCGCGAAGCCCCCGCCTGAACCGCCGCGAAGACGGTCGGCAGTACAAAAAGCGTCGCGATCGTCGCGGCGACCAGCCCGCCGATCACGGCCCGGCCAAGCGGCGCGACCTGCTCGCCCCCCTCGCCGAGCCCGACCGCCATCGGGATCATTCCGGCAATCATCGCCAGGCTCGTCATCAAAATCGGCCGGAGCCGACCACGCGCCCCTTCGACGGCCGCTGCGCCCGCACTTGCTCCGCGCTCGCGGCGATGCCCCTCGGCAAACGTCACCAGCAGGATCGCATTCGCCACCGCCACGCCGATCGCCATGATCGATCCCATGAACGATTGAAGGTTGATCGTCGTCCCGGTCAGAAAGAGCATCACCACCACTCCCGCGATCACCGCCGGCGCCGTCGAGATCACGATCAGGGCAAGCCGGACCGACTGGAAGCTGGCCGTCAGGAGGAGCACGATCACGACGATCGACATCACGAGCCCGACACCAAGCCCCGAGAGGATCTCCTGCATCGGCTGGATCTGTCCCCGGACCGCGACCGTGACGCCCCTCGGCGGATCGCCGGCCGACCGAATCGCCTGTTCCACCCGCGCGGCGACCCTACCCAGGTCCTCGCCGCCAAGGTTCGCCATCAGGCTGACGGTCCTTTTCATGTTATACCGATCATATTCCCCAGGCATGATCCCTGGGCGAACCTCCGCGACGTCCCGCAGCAGAAGCTGGCGATCGAGCCCCGGCTTCTGGATCGGAACCGTCTCCATCCGCTCGATCGAATCCATGATCTGATAGGGAATCTCGACCTGCACCTGATAGCCGATCCCGGTCTTCGGATCGGGCCAGTAGTTCGGGACGACGAACCGGCTCGACGAGGTCGCTGCAACCACCGATCGCGCCACCTCCTCCACCGTCACGCCGGAGAGCCCCGCACGCTCGCGGTCGACGTCGATCCGGATCGTCGGATAATCGAGCGATTGCCCGTAATGCAGGTCGCGCAGTGATCCGATTTTCTGGAGCTCGCCTCGGATTCTCTCGGCAAAAGCCCGATCTTCGTCGAGGTTCGATCCGGTGACGGCGACCTCCACGGGCGTCGGAGAGCCGAAGCTCATCACCTCGCTGACGATGTCCGCCGGCTCGAATGAGAGGCGGACATCCGGCATCTGATCGCCCAGCACGCCTCTGAGCCGCTCCTGCAACCCGCCGATATCGATCCCTGACCCGCGCCGAAGGGCCACGCGGAGAATCGCTTCTTCAGGCCCTCCGGTCCACTGATAGATCGCGTTGATCGGGTAGCTCGACGGGATCAGCCCGACGTATCCGATCGAGATCGAGATCTTCTCTCGCCCGACGATCTCGCCGATGGTATCGAGGGCCCTGATGGCCAGCCGTTCGGTCTCTTCGTAGCGGGTTCCGGTGGGTGCCCGCATCCGAAGCTGAAACCGTTCCGCGTCGACCTTCGGGAAGATTTCCAGCCCGAGCGTCCGCCCGACCAGAACGATGACGGCCAGGCTTCCGGCAAGGTAGACCGGCATGACGATCCATCGCCATCGAACCAAGATTCCGACGGCGCTCCCAAAGGCGTCGCGCATTCGGTCGAAGGCCGATCGGCCCGTTCGGGCGCTCGGGTGATGGTGACGCAGGAGCCAGGTTGACAGTACCGGCACGAACGTGCTGGAGAGCAGGTACGAGGCCACCATCGAGAATCCGACCGCCAGCGAGAGCGGGACGAAAAGCGCCCGGGCCGAGCCCTGCATGAAGAACGAGGGCAGGAAAACGGCCAGCACGCAGAGCATCGCCAGCAGACGCGGGACGGCCGTCTGATGATTCCCACGCCGGACCGCGCGAGCCACCGAGGGAGTCGATTCAAGCTGGTGGTGGATGTTCTCCACCTCAACCGTCGACTCGTCGACCAGAATGCCGATCGCCAGGGCCAGGCCGCCCAGGGTCATGATGTTGATCGTCTGGCCAGTCAGCCAGAGCGCGACGATCGCCCCGCAGATCGCGATCGGAATGTTGAGGACGACCACGATCACGCTCCGCCAGTCGCGGAGGAAGATCAAAACCATCAGCCCGGTGAGAACCGCCCCCATGAGTCCCTCGGTCGCGACGCTCCGGATGGCCCTGGTGACGGTCGGCGACTGGTCGAACTCGAAGCTCACCTTGATATCGTCGGGCAAGACCGCCTGCATCCCGGGAAGGGCCTGCTTGACCGTCTGGACGACGGAGAGCGTCGAGGCATCCGCGCGCTTGGTCACGAGGATATAAACGGCGCGTCGGCCATTCACGAGGGCCGAACCGGTGGGGATGTCGGAGGCATCGTGAACCGTCGCGACGTCGCGGAGGTAGACGGTCGGGTCCTGACCGGGACGGATCGGAATGGTCTCCAGGTCGCTTACCTGCTTCACCAACGCGTTGATCGGAACGATCGGCATCATCTTGCCGATCCGGACGTTCCCCGATGGCGAGATCGCGTTCCCGGCCTCGAGCGCCGAGACGACCTCATCGGGCGACATCCGGTAGGAGCGGAGCCGATCGGGATCGAGCCGGACAACGACCGTCCGCTGGTTCCCACCGAACGGCGGCGGCGCCGAGACTCCAGGCAGGCTGGCAAACATCGGCCGGACCTTGAACAGCGCCTGATCCTGGATCTCACCAATCGTCCGGGTCTCGCTCGACAGCACAAGGTAGCCAACCGGAACGCTCCCCGTGTCAAACCGCGTCACAAACGGCGAAACCGTGTTCGGCGGCATGAAGGCCCGCGCCCGGGTCACGTAGCCGATCGTCTCAGCCATCGCCTGCGCCATGTTCGTCTCGGGATGGAACGTCAGCTTCATGATCGCCATCCCCTGCACGTTCCGGCTCTCGACGTGATGAATCCCGTTGATGTAGAGAAAATGATACTCGTAATAGTTCGTGAGTAGCCCTTCCATCTGCGCGGGGTCCATGCCGCCGTAGGGCTGGCAGACATACACGACGGGCAGATTCAGGCTGGGAAAGATATCGATCGACATCCGGGCGACGGCCAGCGCACCAAAGAGGGCGACGGCAACCACCGCGACCATCACGGTCATCGGCCGTCGCATCGCGAAGACGATGGGGTTCATGGGATCATCGAATCCGGGTGAGGGGATGGTTCGGGACCGGCTCGGTGCTCTCCCGCATCCGACATAACGGAGACTGGCTCTGACTCCTCAATGTGCCCATCTCCTTTTCGTCTGGAACGATAAGCCCGCAGGTCAATCGCGGTCCCCCTCAGGACGCCGGATCGAGGGGGTCGGAGGGTCGTCGTGCAGCACTTCCTTGACCAGCTCGCGGAGCCGGACCTTGGTCTCTTCGAGCGCCTTTACGCCCTCAGGTGTGGCCCGATAATACTTCCGGCGCTTGCCGTCAACGACCTCGGAATGAGCAGAGAGATAGCCAGCCTCTTCAAGCTGATGCAGGATCGGATAAAGCGTCCCAGGGCCAACCTCGTAACCGTGTCGCCCAAGTTCCTCCATCATCTCGACCCCAAAAACGGGTTCCTTCACGGCGTGATACAGCACGTGCATCCGGACGAACCCGCCGAAGAACATTTTCACCAGCAGTTCGCTCACGACTTTGGCTCTCCGATATTGGCATTCAATATTAATCGTGCGGCCGACCCGGTCGCAAGGCGGTCGAGCGAACCATCAGGGCGCATCTTGTACAGGTAGGAGAAGGAGGGAAGGCGTTTCCCTGCCGATGCCCGTCGTTTTCGCCTTTTCGTCGTTTCGCGATCTCGCGATGGCATCAGGGAACGTTTCAGCGACAGGCCCCAGGGCCTGCCAGACCTCGCGCCAGGTCTCGGACACCTGGATGGAGAGCCTTGATTCTCGCCCAGCGCCGACGCCTGACCCAGTAGAAGAGGATCGGGAGGAACAGGTCGATGACCTCGTCGGCGACGAGGATGCCGCCGAGTACGGGAGCGGCCATGGGACGAATGATCTCCGAGGCAACGCCGTCGGACCAGAGCATCGGCGCCAGCCCAAGGACCACGGTCCCCTCGGTCAGCAGCTTCGGCCGGAGCCGGTGGACGGCCCCGTTCAGGACGGCCTGGCGCAGGTCGTCGGCGCTCATGTTCTCCAGGCCGCCGGCTCGGTCGACGGCCTCGCGCAGGTAGACCAGCATGATGATGCCCGTCGATGTGGCCATGCCGAAGCAGGCAATGTAGCCGACCCAGACGGTCGTCGAGAACTTGAGGTCCATGAGCCACTGAAAGAACAGCCCTCCGGCGATCGCGCCAGGGACGGCCGTCATCATCATCAGGGCGTCGGCGCCGTCTCGGTAGGTCCAGTAGAGGATCGCGAAGATCAGCGCGATCACCGCCGGCACGACCACGATCAGCGTCCGACGCGCCCGGATCTCATGCTCGAATGGACCGGTCCACTCCAGGTAGACGCCGTCCGGCAGTTTGGCCTCTCGACGGACGACCTCGCGGGCCTCGGCGACCAGGTCGGCGGCGTTACGATCGCGGGTGCTGAGGCGGACGTAGTTCCGCAGCAGACCGTCTTCCCCCTTGATCGTGGCGGGTCCCTCAACCACGCGGATTTCAGCGACATCGGATAGCGGAACCGCCCGGGGTGAGGGCCCGCGAGGATCCAGGCCGGTCGGACCCGCGCCCGGCCTCGGTCCGGGAGATCGACCGTGTGAGGTGACCATCAGGTTGCCGATCGATTCCTCATCCGCGCGGAGCGCCCGAGGGAAGCGGACGACGACGGGGTGCCGCTCACGTCCCTCGACGGTGGACGTCACCGCTTTTCCCGCCATCGCGATCTCGATCAGCTCGTTGACATCGCCCGCGCGGACGCCGAGGCGGGCCGCCCGATCGCGGTCGATCCGGATGTCAACATATGGTTTGCCACGTACCGGGTCGGCCACGACGTCGACGGCCCCTCGCACGCTCTTTACCACGCGGGCCACCTCCTCCGAGGCACGGCCGACATCTTCCAGGTTTCGGCCGAGAACCCGTATTCCGATCGGCGTGTTGACACCTGTGGCAAGCATGTCAACCCGGTTCTGGATCGGTCGCGTCCAGACGTTCGTCCAGCCCGGCATCTGCACGGCCGCATCAAGTTCGCCGCCGAATCCGGTCAGTTCGTCACGTTCGACCTGCCAGAGCATCAGTCGACGCCCGAAGCGTTCGGAGAGATCGCGACGGATCGCGTGGAGCTTCGGCTCCGGCTCGACCCCCGGGGACGAGGCTGCCCCTCCCGCATGATGATGACCGCCCGGTGTCGACGCCGAACGCTCCATCGCAGCGAGGGCCGCCTCGACCGACGCGGCGCGTGCCTGGACCGAGGCCGCATGGTACGCCGAGACCTCCGGGTCGAGGATCGTGGCGCGGTCGAGGAGTCGGTGCATGGCCAGCCTTGTGAAGATCGGCGCGGCCCGGGCGAGCAGCTCGACGTCGAGCCTCGCAACGTGCGCCCGCCAGAGGGGGACCACGCTTGCTTCCTCGGGGTCGGAGGGATGCGTCGACATCGGCGAGAGGCCGCGAGTCTCTCGGGTCATCTCGCGGTTGCGGTGATAGGCATACTCTCGGCTGGCCGCGTCGAACTCCGCGAGTGCCCCGGCGCTTGCCTCGTCGACCATCCTCGCGCGGGTCGCGGCATCCGGTGGACGTTCGACCGCGACGCGGTCGATCAGGGCCTCAAGGATCGCCTCGACCTGGGCCCTGGCATCGCGCGGTCGGAGCTTCCGCCGCGGCCAGAATTCCCGGGGGCGAAGGTTCACCATCGTCTCGATCATGTCGATCGGCGCGGGGTCGGTCGCTGTCTCGGCCCGGCCCGCCTTGCCCACAACCATGGCAACCTCGGGGAACCGGCAGAGGACCATGTCGCGCGCCTTCAGGTCGTCGACCGACTCGGCCACCGAGGCCCTCGGCACCGTGATCGGCATGTCCATGATCATCCCCTCGTCGAGTGGCGTCAGGAACTCCCGCCCGAGGGGCTGGATGTTCGGCTCGACGATCAGGGCCGCGACGACCAGGATCGCCGGCCCCATGACGGCCCCCCATCGACTCACCGCCAGCAGGCCCGCCGCGGCCATCGCCAGACCGAGCACGCCCAGGAAGATCGCCCGGCTTCCCAGCGGTGCGAAGCCCAGCAACGAGGTCAGCCCCAGGATCACCGCGAGCACCGCCGGGCGGTCCATCAGATAGGAGAGGACCGGCCGATAGACATCGATCACCCCGCGCACCAGGGGGTTCTCCCGCTCCGACCGGAGTCGGCCCCGGATGCCGATCGTGCAAAGCGCGGGGACCAGTGTGATCGCGAGGACCGCGGCCGTCGCCAGCGCGAACGTCTTGGTGAAGGCCAGCGGATGGAACATCTTCCCTTCCATCCCGCCCAGGGCAAACACCGGCAGGAACGAGAGCACCATGATCGCGACCGAGAAGACGATCGGACGGCCGACCGCCAGGCAGGCCGATCGGACGATCTCGGTCACATCGCCCCGGACCGGCTCAGAGCCGAACCGCTCCCGCAGTCGGTGCATCACGTTCTCAACCATCACAACCGACGAATCGACCAGCACCCCGATGGAGATCGCGATCCCCGCCAGCGACATCGCGTTGGCCGGGATCTCGACCAACCCCGACCGCCGCAGGACCGCCATGATCAGAAACGACGAGAGCGCCGCCAGCGGGAGCGTTCCGGCGATCACGAGCGAGGCGCGAAGGTGCAGCAGCACCGCCAGAACGCAGAGCGAGGCCGAGATCATCGCCTCGATCACCGTCCCGGTAACGGTCGCGATCGCGCCCTCGATCAGCGGCGTCCGGTCGTAGAAGGCGACGATCCGCACATCGGGCGGCAGGCCGGGCTGAAGCTCCCGGATCTTCGCCCGAATCCGCCGCGTGACCTCGAGCGGATTCTGGCCGTTCGCCATCAGAACCACACCGCCGACGGCCTCGCTACCGTCCTTCTCCAACGCCCCGCGGCGGGAGCCGGGAACCATCGAAACGGTGGCGACATCGGCCAGCCGGATGGCGAGGCCGTCGGCGCCGATCAGGACGACGTCCTCCAGATCGCGGACGGCGCGCTGGGGGTCGAATGAGTCGTCACCAGGCCGGGGTGAGGCGCCCAGCCAGCCGGCGCTCCGAACCACGTACTCGGCCTTCCCCTTGTTCACGACGTGGCCGCCTGTCGCGGCGTTCGAGGCGGCGATCGCTTCCGTGATGTCGCGCAGCTTCACCCCGAAGAGGCGGAGCCGATCGGGATCGGGTGCGACCTCATATTCCATCGGGAGCCCGCCGACGCTCGCAACCTCCGCAACGCCCGGGACCGAACCGATCTGCGGGCCAACGTACCAGTCTTGCAGGGCCCGGAGACGTCCCAGGTCGAGCCCGCCCCCCTCGACCGTGTACCAGAAAATCTGACCGGTCGCCGCCGCGTCGGGGCCCAGCGCGGGCGAGACCCCTGCCGGCATCTCGCCACGCACCCGGGCGAGCCGGTCGGCCACCCGCCGCCTCGCCTCGGCACTCGCGATCCCGTCCTCGAAAATCACGTTGATCGTCGAGAAGCCAACCTCGCTCGACGACCGAACCACGCGAACACCGTCGATCCCACGCAGGCCCAGCGTCAGCGGGTAGGTCACATGGTCCTCGATCTCACGGGGACCGTGCCCCTCCCAGTCGGTGTGGACAATCACCTGGTTCTCGGAGAGATCCGGGATCGCGTCCACCGGCGTTTCCGCGAGGGCCCAGGCGCCGAGCAAGGCCAGCACGACCGCCGACACGATCACAGCAACCCGATGCCGGATCGAATACGTGATGATCGCCTCGATCATCTCGACCCTCTCGCTTCGGGATGCGGCCCTGGGGGAACCTCGGCCGGAGCCGAGACCTTCGCCAGGTACTTCCCCGGCTCGCGACGCAGTTTCGCCTCGCAACCGGAGCAGCAGAGGAAGACCGTCCGCCCCGAAACGACCACCCGCTCCGGCGTCCCCATCGAGCCCAGGTCCTTCCCGGTCACGGGGCACGTTCGCTGCCGACGCGCCAGCAGGCGGTCCGGCGGCGAGAGCGCCGCGATCGGGTCGTCGGGTGCCTCCTCGGAATTCGCCGCGGCGGTCGCACGGCGGTTCCCGCCGGCGCCGAAGTAAGAGGAGGCGAGCGCCGGATTGAGCCGCGTCTCGGCGTCGAGCAGAAAGGCGCCCGAGACCACGACCGCCTGGCCAGGCTCCAACCCGCCAATCACCGGATAATACTCGCCGCACCTCGGACCGAGCCTCACCTCGATCCCATCGAACATTCCGGGCATCCCCTCGACGTAGACAACCTTTCGATCGCCCGTGTCGACGACCGCCGATTGGGGAACAGCGAGCACCTGCCCCTCCGGCGCGTAATGGACGACCCGGGGCTTCAGGGCCATTCCGCCGCATTTCTCACACGAGGCGCCGGGCGCGTCGGCCTGAACGTCCGGATGCATTGGGCACCACCACCGGACTCGATCGAGCGGGTCGAGCCTGGCCGACATCCGAGGGTTGCCGTCGATCGGACAGTGACCCGGACTCAGGGCGATCGTCTCCGGGTGATTGTGGCATAAGTAAATGCGGTTGGTTTCTCCCGGCTTCAGGGCAGGGGGTTGGTGCGGCTGATCGCGGAACGGATCGAGCTGAGCCACCGCGATGCGAAACCTCAGCCCGACGATCATCCCGCCTCGGAGCGCCTGGGGCGGGTTCTCGATCGTGACGGCGACGCGGGCCGATTCGCGGCCGTCCTCGGACTCGCGGGCGATCGTGCGGATTCGGCCGGCGAGTGGACCCTGGCCGGGAAGGTCGTCGGACGTGACCTCGACCGCCTGGCCTTCCTCGATCCACGGAACCCGTCGCGCCGGGAGGTCGACGGTCGCCACAACCCCCTCGCCCGATCGCGCGGCGACCGCCGAGGCCCGCCATTCCCGCTCCAGCGGGAGGTGGCCCAGGGTCGAGGTTCGTACGCCCGCGAGCTGAATGCGATAGGGCGAAAGCTGCATCCGCGCAACGACCCCATCCGGAAGCATCACCGCCTCGCCCCGAAACCTCCGGACGAGCCCCATGTTGCAGACGCCGCACCGACCCGGCCCGTTCGAGACGACTCCAGGGTCCATCGGGCAGAAATACTCGGTATCGCTCGAAACAGGCCGCTTCGCAAGTTCCTCGACGGCGACGCCCCGGGTGATCCGATCCCAGTGGTTGCGAATCGACTCCCATCGGCCGACGACCACCGCGGCGGCCATCAGCACGATCGGAATCCGGAGCCGGACCTCCGCCAATCGGAAGGCCGACCGCGCCCACGACCCGACCGCGCGGGCCCTCCCCTCTCGAATGCCCGGCATGACGTTCAACCTCCTGAAGCACCGGCCGGCGCGGGCGGATCGTCGGGAGCCATATCCATGTGCATCATCATCTCGAAATCCTCGGCGCGATAGACCCAGATCGGGTCCTTGCCGAAGACGTAATACGCAACAAGGGCCGTCTCCTCCGGCCCTTCGAGTGAGAGCCGGACGACGAACCGTCGACAGTTGTCAACTTCCGACTCTCCCAGGACGGCGAACTCGGCAAGCTGCTGGCCCGGCTCTCGCTGGCGGTCGACGAAGATCAGGGATCGCCCGGGCGCCGAGAGATCCGTCGCGGGCGAGGCCCTCCATTCTCCCAGGGCCTCCTCGACGGCCCGGCGAGCGGCACCCGGTTCGGGCAACAGGCTCGGCGCCTCAGGACGCGGCCCCGGATCACACGACGGGGCGAGCATCGCCAGGGAGGCGACGAGCCAGGCTCGAAACTCACCTCGACCGCCGTTTCCTCGCATTCCCGCCCCCGTTCAGACTCGGGCCGTTATCCATGTTGATGTTCCGGGCGTAATCCTCGTCGCGGAAGATCATCACCGGATCGCGGCCGAGCACGTAATACTTCACCTCCTGGACACCCGCCGGCTGGGCGAGCGTGAGCCGGACGTTGAACTTCATCTCCGCGCCGTTCTTTTCCTCCCCCAGAATCTCGTACGACGCGAGGCGATCGCCGAGGCTCCATCGGGTGTCATGGATCTCGGCCGGGGGCGTGGTCCCCGTGATCGGCCCGGGCTTCTTGCCGTCACGCCAGGATGAGAGGGCCAGGTCGAGGGCGGTCCGGGCCGATTCGTCGGAGGGAAGGGCCTCCCTCCGTTCGTCGCCGCATCCGACTGCCGCGACGAGGAGGAACGTGGAGACCGCGAACATCGCCAGTCCCCGAGACATATCGCGTCGGGTCATCGCAAGGCTCCTCATCAATACGAATCGGAAGAGATGACCTCGCCGCCGTTTCGGGTCCCGATCGCCCTCCAGGTGAGCAGAGAGACCGTGCTCTTGAGGAACTTGACGCTTCCATCCCCGAACAGAACGTTCACTCCGCCAGGATGGTTGCTCGACGGCGGAACCTGCATCGGCATGTTCGCCATGTTGTTGTTGGCGAACCCCAGCCCCGCGCAGGTCTTCGTATTCGGGGGCGAAACGTGGTTGTACTCCGTGCAGCACATCTCGCCCATCACCCAGCTTGCCCCCTGGGCGTGGGTGAGCCGAAGCGCGGTTGTCGGCGTGTTGGTGCAGGTCAGATACGTCGCGTTCATCGAGGTGGGCGCCGACATGATCAGCGAGTCGGAGCGAGCATCCCCGTCCCGCATCCCCGAGCCGCGTAGCTTCTCGCTGAAAAAGGCGGTGTTGCTTGTCCCATCGGTGATGGCCGCGAACTTCACCGAACTCCAGTAGTAGAAAATCCCGCGGGGCGTGGTGGTGGGGTCTACCGTCGACGGATTGTTGTCGCCGAGGTCGCAGGCCCAGGTCTCCATGTTCCCCAGGTAATTGTTGGCCCCGGGCCATCCGGGGGTCGGCGGCGTTCCGTCGGTCGGGCACAGAAAGGTGGCCACCTGAATCCGAGACGCCGTCGCGTTCGCCCGATTCGTGTTCTGGTACGGCGGCATGAACGGGACATCGCCCGCCATGCCGGGCGTCTCCGGCGCCTGGGCGAAATTGATGCTGTTGAACAGGGTTCCCTGCTCGATATACATCAGAAGTTGGCTGTGCGCCGACCATCGGGCGTAGTAGGCCGTCCCGGGAACGACCAGATTGTAGCTGGCCCCCTTGCCGAACGGCAGGCAATGGAAGCCGGACAGGTAGTTGTGACAGGCCAGGCCGATCTGCTTGAGGTTGTTGGTGCACTGGGCCCGACGCGCCGCCTCGCGTGCCGCCTGGACCGCGGGCAAGAGCAGGGCAATCAATACGGCGATGATCGCGATGACGACGAGCAATTCGATCAGTGTGAATCCGCTCCGCAACTTCTTCATGGAATTTCCCTTCGATTCAGACATCTATCGAGAGGCTGACGGATAGGCGGACGGGGCGCGCATCGCCTCGTCGTTGGCGTGTTCGGGTTTGGACAGGGGCCATGCCGGCCGACGCGGTCCCGCGGTCGACCGATGCACGGCCGAGCGGCGGGGGAAGCCGTCGGGTCACTGGATGGGTGCAGTCGCCGCCGGTCTGATCGGCGTATGGCTTCAGGTCGCGCGGAGCGCGCTGGGGAAGCCGGTCTCCGGGGCGATCGGAACCTCAGCGCGTGCCGAGGAGGGTCCGGGGTGGGCGTTCGATCGGGATTGGGATGCGTGCGGGCCTCGCCTCCTCGGCGGATTCGCGGAACGACGAGAAGCACGGAACGAGCGGTCGACCCGACTGGGGCAGGTCGCCCCAGAGTTCGACCCGCTCGGCGAGGGTGATTCCGGTGCGATCGGATTGAGTCGGAGACTCAGAGCACTCCCCGCGAGCGCAGGGCGAGCGGCGATCGTCGGGCGAGGTGGGATGGGCCGTTGCACCCGGCGGGTCCAGCTCGAAGATGGAAAGGCGTTCCAGCGAGGGGGGCGTGGTGCTGGACCTGACCCACGGATGGCTACAGCCGGCCCTGGCTTCGGTTGAGACGAGCGCAGCACCGATCGCGAGCATCGTCCAGACGGACGCCCGACAACCGGCCCCGCGATCACGGCGACGCAACAGCATGTCCACCCATCAACTGGACGGTACGGGACGAGCCCGGTTGAGCGATTCGAATCGAGGGGGAAAGTAGCGCCTCGATCGGAGAAGGATCGAGGAAACCGATCCTCCAAATCTATCTCAGTCCGTCCGGGTCCGCAAGCAGTCTCGCGACAGAATCAGGATTGTGCCTCGCGAAGACGATGGGCAACCCAGGGCCATCTCTTCACGTACAAGACCTCGGAAATCGGATCATCCGGGCCAGATTTCGGGCGATGAAGCCACGTCCATGGGGCGGAACCAATTCTGCCGACCGAGTCGGCAAGATCTCCTCGCCCTATTCCGCCGGGGATTCCCGGAGCACATCTCGACGAATCCGCGTGCCGACGTGCCAGTGCAACTCGGTCAAGACGCTGTTCGCCATTTCGGAACGGTTGGGGGCAGCGATCTCTTTTGCGGATGGGCC
>DAHZZC010000247.1 GCA_027435495.1 Planctomycetales bacterium | reverse complement strand
ACCCCGGTCCTTCAACCCTTCGTTCAGAACACCGTCCACACCCCCGAACTGCATCAAAGCTTTGAGGTCTGAGCGGGCCGCCGCCGATCAGAAGCCCGCGCAACGAATCCGCCATGCATGATCCGGGAACGAGGACCGAATCCATGCCGAGGCGGCTCATCGAACGGTGTCGCGAGGATAGCATCCGCGAGTTTCGACTGGCTGCGCGCCGACGCTACGATGAGGCCCTCGTTCTGGGGGCGGCCGGCCAACGGACCGGCGCCATTTATCTCTGGGGATACACCGCGGAGATGATTCTGAAGGCTGGCTATTTCTCGCTACTCGGGGTGGCGGAAGTCGATTCGATCACCTGGAGACGCCACCTCCTACCGGCAATCGACCGGGGCCGTTTGCTCGGAATCGCCTGGCCGCGCCAGGTCGAGGGGCATAACATCCGGGCCTGGGCCGAGCTGCTCGTCCGGGTCCGCGCTTCATCTCCCGCGACGAGCTATCCGGTCCCGTTCGGCCGCGAGGTCCAGAGGCAAGGCCAGCGCCTCGAACCCCTCTGGCGCGAGATCCTCCGCTATCGCAAGAATGAATCCTATCTCCATGAAGTGACGCAAGTTCGCAAAGCGACGGAATGGTTGCTCGTCCACTCGAACCAGTTGTGAGGCGGCCATGCCCAGGAGAATGACTCGAGTCCATCCCCAGGTGCGCCGTGACGGCAGCGGCCTTGTCGGTCGGCTGGCCGATGAATGGAATTCCGATCGCGAATACGGCCAGCCCGTCATCTACGAAGAGCCGTTGCCGGGCAACAGGCTCCATGTGACCGTCGTCTGGGACGATTGGGACCGCCTGCCCCCGGAGGAACGCACGGAAATCATCGTCCAGGCTTATGAGAAGGTTCAAGGACCGGGCGCCGGAGATCGGATCGCGCTCGCCAGTGGCCTCACAGTCCCGGAGGCCCACGCCGCCGGGATGTTGCCATTCGCGATCGTCACTGCGTTGCGCAGTGGCGATGCGTTCACATGGGACCAGTGCCGGGAAGCTGTGATCGAGGAAGGCGCCTCGATCCTTTGGGGGACCGATCGGCCCCAGCTACGATTCGCCAGCCGGGAAGAAGCGGAAGCAGCGCGCCGCCGCCTCGCCGATCGGCTTAACGGAAGCGATCCCATATGGCTCATCACGCAAGATATGGGCCCGGTGGAAGATTGGTCGTCCCGATGAGCTCTGACCGATGAAGTTCCGATGAGCCGGGCCCGTCGGTCGCCTCCATTGCCCATCCGCTGTGCATCCGAGGGCCAGGCGGCTGGGTGGCGATCGTCTCGGCCTCGATCCGGAGCATCTCGTCCCAGCGTGATCCGACCTCGTCCGGCTCGGCGACCGACTCGGCGAGTCGGAGGAAGACCCGGTAGTGGCCCAGCTCCGACGACCAGAGTCGGCTGTAGAACCGCGAGAGGGCCGGGTCGCGATCCTGGCAATAGGTCGCGAGGAGCCGGAATCGCTCGCACGATCGCAGCTCGATCAGTGCGGAGATGAGCAGGCGGTCGAGCAGTTCCTCGGGTCCCTGCCCCTTCCGGACGTGCCGGCGAAGATCGCGGGCGTAATCGTTCCGGTGGACGCGATCGAGTTGTCCCCCGCGCTCGTTGAGGAGGCGGACGACTCCGCTGAGATGCCCGGCCTCGTCGCTGGCGACCGCGGCAAGGGTGCGAGTCCACTCCTCGGGGCGGGTCGGCTCGGGCCACCGATTGAGTAATTCGAGCGCGTTGGCCGCGGCCTTCTTTTCCAGGTAGGCGTGATCGCTGAGGAGGGCCCTCGGGTCGCTCATCGCGATCTCGGCCCAGGCGGCCGGAGTCCGGGACAGGAGGGGTAGGTCGCCAGGCGTCGGGTCGTTCTTGATCACGGGTCGCGGTCCCAGGGGCGCCGGGCCTCGGGACGTCGGGCCGGCTTCGGCCCAGGTTATCGTCGACGCGACGAATCCGAAAGGGGAGCCGAAAGGCTCGACCGCCGCGGACCCCATCGTCCGCGACGGCCGAAGAGCCAGCCTCAATACGAGTCAGCGCTGATGACCTCGCCGCCCTGCGTCGTGCTGAGGCCCATGTAGGTGATCGGGTTGACCGAGTTCTTGAGGAACCGGACGCTGCCGTCGCACATCCCGGCGTTGACCCCGCCGGGGTGGAAGCTGCGAGCCCCCAGGTAGACCATCGAGTATCCGCCGTTGGGGTTGGTGATCCCGTTGTTACACGGCGGGTTGACAATCCCGCTGCATCCGCCGTTGCCCATCGTGTCGGGGAGCGTGCTGTTCGGCGTCAGGAGAGCCGTGAACGACGCCGACGGGCCCCACCAGGTGTAGCCGCGAAGGTCATTGGGAGGGTTGGCGATCTTCAACTCGGAACTCATGAGCGTGTTGCTCAGGCCGTCGGTAATTCCTGCGAACGGCGTCACGGTCAGGCTGGCAAAATTGATCGCGTAGCCGGTATCGTCGATCGCCGGCGAGCCGATGTCCGTGAACGGGGCCCCCTTGAACGTGTAGAAGGTGTTCGGGATCGTCGGGCTCGGCACCTGGAACTGTGCATTCTGAGCCTGGTCGACATTTCCGTAATTCACTGCGTAATTGTGGTAGCGGATGCCCCCATTGCGCTGGATGCCAGCGTTCGGATCACTCGGGCAGCAGTAGGAATTGACCTTGGTATACGTGACGGTCGTGTTGGCGGCACCGGCGTAACGGAGGTAACCATCATACGGTCCGCCGCTGGGAACGTTGCGGCCGTAAGAATTCCAGGCGTTGAACAGGGTCGACTGCTCGACGAACGGGAGGATAAAGACTCCCCACGTCCCCCAGCAGCACCCCTTTTCGCCCGGCGGCAGAGAGCCATTCGCGCTCTCGTAGTTGTGCATCCCCAGGCCGATCTGCTTGAGGTTGTTGGTACACTGGGCGCGGCGGGCCGCCTCGCGTGCCGCCTGCACTGCCGGCAAGAGCAGGGCGATCAGCACGGCGATGATCGCAATGACGACCAGCAGCTCGATCAGAGTGAAACCTCGACGACGAGAATTCATGAGAACATTCTCTCCAGGAAAAGATACAATCGAGACAGAGACTGGACGAAATGCCGTTCCCGACAGCCCGAATGGTCGGCGAGCGCGACCCACCTGATGGATGCCAGCCAGAAGTGCCAGCATCACGAACTGCCGATGTCATGGGCGCAGCAACAGGAACTTCCGGACGCTGAGAATCGATCCGCGATCGTCACCGTGACGTACAGTGAGATCCGGCGATGGTTCAACGATCCGCGAGGGGGCGACGGACGTTCCGCGAGGACGAAGAATCGGCGGGCCGATCCATCGGTCGCTTCTGGAACAAGAATAAGTTAACGGTTGAGGATCGGGCGGGGACAATCCAGCCCGTGCTTACGGAACGGCGGGACGCGATGCCGAAAGGAATCGCGACCGGAGAGGCGGACCCGGCCGGAGGAGGACCAGGCGATCGAATCGTCTTGGACACGGTGTTTGATCCGTGCCCCCAGACTATATTTACCCCAATCCGTCCGCAGGTTCAATAATCTTCTCGCCAAAATTGGGGCGGCTCGACCGATCGTCGCGATCAGCGGTTTGATTCGGCCCGCCCCGTCGCGGGCCGTTGGGGAGTCGAATCGATCGGCTCAGGCTCCGGCGGAGGCGGTCTCCAGCACCTTCGCCATCTCGCCGATGAACTGGCCGATCTCGTGGACGACATCGGCGCGGGGGCGGTTGACAGCCTCGGCCAGCCGACGGACAATCGCGCTGCCGATGATCAGGCCGTCGGCCACCGGTGCAAGCTGCCGGATCTGGTCCGGGCCACTGATCCCAAATCCGATGCAGATCGGCAGGTCGGTCTGGGTGCGGAGCCAGCCGACGGCGTCGACCAGATCCGACGGCAGTCCTTGCCGCTCGCCGGTGATTCCCGCCACCGAAACGTAGTAGATGAAACCGGTCGTCGACCGAGCGATCTCGACGGCGCGGTCCTTCGGTGTCGTCGGCGTGATGAGCTGGATCAGCTTCAGGTGACGGACCGAGGCCCGCTCCATGAGCGATCGCGACTCCTCGACCGGCAGGTCCGGCACGATCAGGCCATCGAGCCCCGCGGTCGCCGCGTCGTTCAGGTAGCGGTCGACTCCGATCCGATGGATGATCGCGTAGGAAACCATCGCGACCATCGGCGTCTCGTTGAACCGGCCGGAGCCCTCCGCGCGAAGCGTCCGGAAGGTCTGGAAGATATGTCCAACCTTCACCCCGCGCTCCAGGGCGCGGTGGTAGCTTGCGGCGATCACCGGACCGTCGGCGATCGGGTCGGAGTACGGAATCCCCACCTCGACCATGTGGGCGCCTCGCGCGACGAGCTCGTTGATGAGCATCGCCGTGGTCGGCAGGTCGGGATCGCCGGCCGTCACAAACGGCATCAGGGCGCGTTGCTTCTCGGCGCGAAGGCGGGAGAACAGGGCGTCGATTCGGTTCATGGGAATGATTTCGGGCTCGTTACGGTTTCGAGCGACCCCGCGCGGGGAAGGCTCACGGAATCGGGTCCAACTGCGTCATGACCGACCATCCGGCAAGGGGTAAGCGGGCCGCCAGCCGCGCCTGGGCCTCTTCCGCCATCACCCGGGTAGGGAATTGAAGAAGGATCACGCCGTCACCTCGTTCGATACCCCCTTCCCGGAGCTTGGCCTCACGAAGCTCCGACGTATCGATCGGAGGGACCGAGGATCCTTCCCCGAGATGTTGGAGGTATTCTGTGTTGGAGATTACCATATAGGGGAGGAGATTCTGTTCGCTGACCTCGCGCCAGGTCACGCCCATCGCCATCGAGATCCGATCGTGCCGATCGCGGTAGGCATCCAGGATGATTTCATCGCGATCCTCGACGGAAACACCTTCAAATTCATCCCAGACGACCATTACATCCAATTTATCCGACTGCTTCAGGGGTATCTCGTAGATAAGCGGACCACCTGGCGCCCCCTCACCGTCCAGTTCCCTGCGTAGCCGTCCCTTGAGTTCGGCGCGACGTTCCGCCATGAGTGGGCGTGTAGACGACCGTCCCCGGATGACTGGCATCAGTCCCTCCCCGAGAGAGAATCTCGGTTCTTGATGAACCAGATGGCGGAACTCCGCACCTCTTCCAGTTGGTCCATCGTGACATCCGCCTTCTTGTAGCGCAGCTCGGGCCGCCAGTACTGGTAAACCAGCTCCGCTCGCTCGATCGCCTCCTTCAAGACCTGATCCTCGCGCGTGGTCAATTCTGGAGAAGCCGAGCGTTGCCATCGAAGTAGCCGAGCCCAGCCGACCAGGGGGTGAGGATCCTGTTCCATCAGCGGCTGGCCTGTTGCCCGTTTCCTCTGCCTGGCCTTGGCCATGTGACGATGGCGTGTGTCTCCGTCGATCGGCTGGTTCGGAAAGAAACCCGCGCTCCGAAAATAGGACGCGGACAGGACCATCTCGACGCCATACCCGAAAAGGTAGAGCGCGGCCAGGAATCGTTTTCGCTCCACCAATCGACTCGCATCCTCGACCCGATCCTCGGCAGCCCGCCTCAGGGTGTTGATCGTGTTGGGGGCGAGTCGATCAGCCCACGAAGTCACCCGACTCATGCGACCTGGCTCCGCGACCTCGGCTCAGATCGGCTCGCCGCGGAGCCGGGCAATCTCATAAGCGTCCTTGTCGCCGCGGCCGGAAAGACAGACCGCGACGACCTTGCGAGGGCCGAGCCGCCGGGCTTCCTTGAAGGCCTGCGCCAGCGCGTGGCTCGACTCGAGCGCCGGCAGGATCCCCTCGTACCGGGCGGTCGCGTTGTAGGCCTCGAGCGCCTCGACGTCGGTAATCGCCTCGTAGCGCACCTGGCCGATCTCCTTCCAGTAGCTGTGTTCGGGCCCGACACCCGGATAATCCAGCCCGGCGGAGATCGAGTGGACGTCCTGGGTCTGACCGTCGTCGTCCTGAAGGACGTAACTGAAGCTCCCGTGCAGGACGCCGGGGCGGCCCTGGCTAAGGCTCGCGGCGTGATCGCCGGCCTTCGGCCCGCGACCACCAGCCTCCGCGCCCACCAGTTCGACACCCTGGTCCTCCAGGAACCCGGAGAACATTCCCGCGGCGTTGGATCCGCCCCCCACGCAGGCGACAACCGCCTCGGGAAGCCGACCGATCCGCTCCAGGCACTGCGCCCGGGACTCCTTGCCAATCACCGACTGAAACTCCCGGACGATCTGAGGAAACGGGTGCGGACCCACCACACTCCCGATTGTGTAGTGCGTCGTCGCCGACGACCCCATCCAGTCGCGCATCGCCTCGTTGGTTGCGTCTCGGAGCGTCCGCGAACCGGTCTTCACAGGAACCACCGTCGCGCCCAACGTCCGCATGTTGAAGACATTGAGCTTCTGGCGGCGAATATCCTCCTCGCCCATGTAAACCGTGCATTCGATCCCAAACAGCGCGCAGGCCGTCGCGGTCGCCACGCCGTGCTGTCCCGCACCCGTCTCGGCGATAACCCGCATCTTCCCCATCCGCCGCGCCAGCATGACCTGCCCGATCGCATTATTGATCTTGTGCGCGCCGGTATGGTTAAGGTCTTCACGCTTCAAAAAAATGTCAGCGCCGCCAGCCAGCTTCGTCAACCGCTCGGCGTGGAAAAGCGGCGACGGCCGCCCCACGTAATCCTTCAAATACCCCGACAGCTTCGCCTGGAACTCCGGATCCAGCCTGGCCTCCTCGTACGCTTCCGCGAGCCGGTTCAGCGACTCCATCAGCGTCTCGGGCACGAACCGCCCGCCGAACGACCCGTATCGGCCCAGCGCATCGGGCCCGTCCATCGGGCGGGGGAACGGCAAGATTCCCGGCGCCCCCTCGGAAGTCACGGTCGCAGTCGGCGTGGACATCGTCGGACAGCCTCTCAGGTCTCGATTCGCAGCTCGGAGGTCTCCCCAGGATCCCTCCACCCTATCCCGACCCCTCCCGACCGGGCGGTCGTCGGATACTCTCGATTCTCACGGCACCCGCACGGATCGGTCAAGGGGCCCCCGCGCCTCTCCCTCCTCACAGGGACCACCCTCCGGTTTTAACGAATTTTTTCGTTCCCCGAATCTTCAACATCCGTATAATGGCGGTGATCGGCCCAGACGCCTCTCCCTCTTTCCCGTTTCGGGCCGTCACCCCCTCATCCGTGCGAGGCATTATCTTTCGGGGTCGGATCGTTCGGTCTGGTCGGAATGGAGATCCGAAAGAAGGGCGTGGGCGATCCCGCGCCGGGAGGCGAGTCCCGGCCCGCCCGTCGGCCCGATTTCGGACGTCTGCAGGAGCCAGGATATGCTGATTAGTTGGATCGCCACCTTCTCCAAGCGGCTGGTGGCGGTTTTCTTCGTCTTGATCATTGGCTGGCATCTGGCAAACGGTGCCACGCCGCCGAAGGGCCGGGCCGTGGTCCATATCGGCCAATGGGACGACGTCGTGGTTTCTTTCGACCACAACGACCATCTCCTCTCCTCCTCCATGGGGATTCCCATGTCCTGCGAGCTTGAGGCGGGTAGGCATGTGGCGCAGGTCTGGCACCAGGGAGTGCTGGTGCGCGAGTCGATTTTTCAGGTGAATCCGGGGCAGGAGGTCGTGATCGAGGCGATCCCTGCGGGCCGCTCCGACGAGCTCGAGAAGCGGCCCGTCCGTCGGGCCACTCTTTCGGCGCGCCCTCTCGAGCGCGAGAACCTGACCGTCCGGATCGGAGCATCCGGCGGCTCGGGAGTCGGTACGAATTGAAGCGGTCGGCCGGAGCGGATCGCTGGGAAGCCTCAACCCAGCGATCCGCCCCGACCGGTCAGAGCCGGCCTGAAGGAGCCGCGGTTTCCTCGACAGTCTTCTCTTCGTCGGGATCACCCGGGTAGAAATCGAAGAACCGCTGGCCGGCGAAGTAGTCGGTCATGGCCTTGCGCACCGCACGCAACTCCTTGACAAACTTCGCATACTGGCGAATCAGCCGGCGTCGCTGATCTTCGGGCATCTCCAGGATATCGGCGTAGTAGCGGCGGCCTCGCCCCTCATCGTAGAAGCTCCAGAGCCGCTTGATCCGGAGCCCGGTATCCTCGTCCTCGTACTCGAGCATTCGGGCGAACTGCCGCGCCTTCATCTTCTTGGCGTAGGCGACCAACTCCGGCTCGGTCTCGAAGCCTCCGATCCGATCGATCCAGGCGACAATCTCCTCGGTCGTGAGCCGCGGGCCCCTCTCGGCGCAGAGTTCCCTCAAACTGGCAACGATCTCGGCCGGTCCCATGGTTGATAGCCCTCGAACGATCCCGACGGCGGTCTCCCCCGTCTCCTCGGTCTCGATGCCTCATATTCTTAATTTCGAGGATTTTACCCAGCCTGTCCAGGCGTGTCGATGGACTGCCGTTCAAACCGTCCGGATTTTCACAAGGACGAAGGGGAGACCGCCTGCACCCTCCCCACCGCCGGTTGCTCGCCTAGAATGATCAGGTGAAGCAGGGCCCTGGCCGAAGGGGCCGACACCGGGCATCGAAGAGGTGAATCCATGCGTCGGGCATCGATCGGGATCTGGCTGACCTGTGTCGCGGCGTGGGGGTCTCCCGCCCTGTCGGCCGAGGCAAACGGCACCCGGGGCGCCTCGTTCGATCCGGCCGCGGCCGAGCGCGGGCGGATCGCGCTGACCTTGCGCGGGTTCCTCAAGCCCGAGTGGTCCGCCCCGGCCTTCGCCGCAGCCGGTCGACTCTGGGACTTCCCCGCCCCCGATTTCGACCGCGACGCGGCCGCCTACCGTGCCGCCTTCGAGCGACGATACGGGCTGCACCCCGCCCCATATCCCAACGACGGCCTGCCGATGGGCCTCCGTCGCGGGATCAATCCCGACGGGACGAAGTCGACCGGCTTCCAGGTCGACTGCATGGCCTGCCACGGCGGGTCGATCGGCGGCCGGAGCTACGTCGGCCTGGGCAACACCCAGCTCGACCTCGGGGCCCTGGGGAGAGACCTGACCACCGCCGACGGCCGGCGCCCGCCACCGCCGGTCTTCGTCGTCAACACCTCGCGCGGGACGACCAACGCCGGAATGATGGCCGCGGTCCTGATCAGCCTGCGAAACTCCGACCTCTCGCGGCGAATTGTCCCGCTCCCCCTGGGCGCCAGCTTCGCCGAACTCGACGCTCCCGCCTGGTGGCTCCTCAAACGCAAGCAGACCATGTATTTCGATGGCCGGACCAATGCCCGATCCGTCCGGACCAACATGCAGTTCATGCTCGGCGAAAAGACACTTCAGCAGTTCAAGGACCTGGAGCCGACCTTTCGCGACGTCCGCGAGTTCCTCCTCAGCCTGGAGCCGCCCCGCTATCCATTCGCCATCGACACCGAGAAGGCCGAACGGGGCCGGACCGTCTTTTCGGAAAACTGCGGCCGATGCCACGGGACCTACGGGCCCAACGGCCGGTATCCCAGCAAGATCGTCCCGCTTGACGTGATTGGGACGGACCCGGCGCGGGCGAAGGGCGCCTCCGATCGGCTCGTCGCCCACTACAACACAACCTGGTTTGCCGAGAAGGACCCGGTGAATCCTCGCATGACCGGCTACCAGGCCCCTCCGCTCGACGGAATCTGGGCGACCGCCCCGTACCTCCACAACGGGACGGTGCCGACCCTCCACGCGATGCTCGATTCATCGAGCCGACCAAAACGATTCACCCGCCCGCCCTCGACCGGCTTCGAGAACTACGACACGACCGGGGTCGGCTGGAAGCACCGCGAGGTCTCCGCTGCCGAACTGGCCGCGACGGCTCGCCGGTCGGCGTTTGAGGCTGGGTTCCTCGTGGACACCTCCCGATATGGGATGAACAACGACGGCCATACCTTCGGCGACGATCTCACCGAGGACGAGCGGATGGACCTGATCGAGTACCTCAAGACGCTCTGATGTGACGAGGCTTCAAAATCCCCGTTTGATGATCCGGATACAACGATAATCGAAGACTTGAATCCCGGTCCCCTGATGAGCCTTGACCTTGAAAATCGGTAGGTGTCCTGACCACCGAACGTCTCACACACGCATTGAAATAGATCGAGGTTCGATCTCGCCTGTACGCATGAATCGCTGATTTTGACCGTCAAAACTCATCAGGGTGGTTGCTTCGGTCTTTCTCGCAGGGTCTGTCGCTCTAGGAGCCGGCTCCAGCCGGCGATCGACGCGACACCTTATGCTTCGGCCAGCACGGATCTCGTTGTAGGAGCCGGCTCCAGCCGGCGATCGACCCGGCACCTTAAGCTTCGGCCGCGTCGGGAGCTGGAGCTCCCTCTTGATGAGTTTTGACTCTCAAAACCGGTAGGTGCGACGAGTGGGGGCGTTCCACACACGGCTTGAGAGCTTTCAAGAGCCGACGTCCCTGTGTACGCCTGAACTGCCGATTTTGAGAGTCAAAAATCATCAGGCTCCTCAGCCCCCTTGGCATGGAGCGGGTCCGAATGGAAAGGGACCTGGATCCGCTCTTTTCCCCACTGATCCCACGCGACTATCCGCCCGATGGCGACCTCCATACGCGCAGCCACCGGGGATGCCAACCTGATCAAGAAGGTCCGGGCCGGCGCCGCATTGATCGACCCATCCAGCCTGACCAGCATCGGCATCCTGCTCGATTCGGACAGGATGCAACCTCCCGCCGCTCGCTACGCAGTCATCCGGGACGGGCTCCGAGCGAAAGGCTTTCCGTCCCCGGACGATCCCGCCATTGTCTCGCCCTCTCGCCCGAGACCTGGAACGTTCGTGCTGCCCGATAACCGTTCTCCCGGCACCCTGGTGGATATCTTGATCGACTGCGGCCGATAGGTCGAACATCCGTAGGCTCGGCGGGGCTGCCCTCATGATCCCGCGGGTCATTGCCACGGCGAGGGGCGCGCGGCAGAATGAGGCGCGGAGGGCCGTTCGTCATCTCACGGCCCCGGGTCGCGCTCGAGACACCTCGCCAGGAGGAATTCACATGAGCTTCCGTTCCGATCGAAGGCGATTCCTGCGCGCCTCCGCCGCGGGTGCCGCGATGGCCGGCCTGGGCGACCTGGGGTTCCTTGACGGGCTCAGCCCGGTTCGGGCCGACGACGCCCGGCTTGATCCGAAGGTCGTTCGGCTCGACTCCGGCATCGAGCCGGTCGTTCGCCTGCTGGAAGAGACTCCGCGCGAGCGGTTGCTGGAGGAGGTCGCCGGACGGATCAAGAAGGGGCTGACCTATCGCGAGGTTCTCTCGGCGCTC